>NZ_JAFCLR010000055.1:0-51529 GCF_018131065.1 Bradyrhizobium sp. AUGA SZCCT0431
CGTCCAACGTCCGTGACGACGGCCGACGCCCTCTGAGTGGGACGGGATGGCCAAAGATATGCCCCTGATTTGCCTTCGGGAAAAGCGAAATATTTTTGATTTCGGGGCTTGACACGATTTCTGTAAATCGGAACTGATTTGCCCGTCGGGCAAATGGTGAGCATTTCGCGGTGCCTTGCGCCTCCAAATCGAAGACGCTCATGCGTCGTGACCTAAGAGCTCATGGTCGTGAGCTAAGATCTGTAGCGAAACGCTGCGATGAGTGCAGAAAGTGCGGGCGGCGTCTGCCGCCGGCTGGGGTGATAGAGATAGTAGCCGGGAAAGGCCGGGCACCACTTCTCCAGTATCCGCTTGAGCCGCCCGGCCTTGACATCGGCAGCCACCTCATCGTCGTAAACATAAGCGAGCCCTTGACCGGCCAGGGCTGCCTCGCGGATCAGATCTCCGTTGTTGAATGAAAGCGGACCATCGACGCGAACCTGGAATGGCCTTCCCTTGTCCTCAAAGTCCCAGGCGTAAAGCCCGCCTGCCCTGACACGCCGGTAGTTGATGCAGCGATGGCCCGCGAGTTCGCGCGGTGTTCGGGGCACCTCATGGCTCGCGAAATACGACGGCGCGCCGACGACCACCATCCGGATATCCGGCCCGATGCGGACCGCGATCATGTCTTTTTCGACGATGTCGCCGAAGCGGATGCCGGCGTCGATGCGTTCCGCGACGATGTCGGTCAAACTGTCTTCGACGAGCATGTCCACCCTTATGTCGGGATGCGCTGCAAGGAAGCGCGGCAGCACAGGCATCACAACCGTCGAGACCGCATGTTTGGTCGCAGTGAGGCGGACAGTGCCGGACGGTTTCCCGCGCAGAGCGCCGACCGCATCCACTCCGGAGGCAATGTCCTCCAGTGCCGGGCGCAACGAGCGAAGCATCGTCTCGCCCGCTTCGGTCGTCGAAACCGAGCGCGTGGTCCGCGACAGCAACCGCACTCCGAGGCGCGCCTCCAGCGACTTCATGGCGTGGCTCAACGCCGACTGGGACATGCCGAGTTCGGCCGCCGCGCGGGTAAAGCTGCCCTGTTTCGCGACGACCGCGAAGGCGGCGAGGTCGTACAGATCGTCTCGTTTCATTTATGCACCGGATACATAAGCCCTAGTGAATTATAGCGGCTAATCGATATCGACGGCCAGTGCTATCTGGCCATGAGTGCCCCCGAACGGACCGGTCGCATGCCGACATTTCGGGCATCAGAAAATCGCTCTGTTCGACACCCCCTCAAGACAAACAGCCCGCAAGGAGCACGTATGAAGCTTGTTGTGAACAACCGCGAGGTCGCGATCGATGCCGATCCCGCGATGCCCCTGCTTTGGGCGCTGCGCGACGTCATCGGCCTGACAGGCACAAAGTTCGGCTGCGGCGCCGCCCAGTGCGGGGCCTGCACGGTGCATCTGGACGGCCAGGCCGTCCGCTCTTGCATCACGCCGATTTCGGAAGCCGAGGGCAAGAACCTCACGACCATCGAAGCCGCGACTGACGGCACCGACCGCGTCGGAGCCGCCGTGCATGCGGCATGGCTCAAGCACGACGTGGCGCAGTGCGGCTACTGCCAGAGCGGCCAGATCATGAGCGCGATCGCTTTCCTCAAATCGCAGCCCCGCGGCAAGCCGCCGACAACAGCCGAAATCGACGCCGCCATGGACGGCAACATCTGCCGTTGCGGGACCTATGCCCGCATCCGCGCCGCGATAGCCGACGCCGCCCGCACGATAGCCTGAAGGAGCCGCCATGTTGCCCAACATCGACTACCGCGATCTGCCGCGCGCCGCCCAGCGCCTGATGGCGCAGGGTCAAACCGACGAAGCCGTCACGCTGCCGCGCCGCAGCTTCCTGAAGCTGGCCGGCGCAGGCGGCCTGGCGCTCGGCGCCTTTCCTCATCTGGTCATGGCTCAGGCTGCAGGCCAAGGGACAAGCGCGCTCAAGCCGACCGAACAGCCGGCAGCCTTCGTACAGATCGCCGTCAATGGTGAAGTCACGGTGACGATCAACCGATTGGAGTTCGGACAGGGCGTGCAGACCGCATTGCCGATGATCCTGGCGGAAGAACTCGATGCCGACTGGAGCCTGGTGCGCAGCCGGCATGGTTCGAACGATGGTGCCTACATCGACCCGCGCTTCGGCATTCACCTCACCGGCGGTTCCAATTCGATCAAGAACAGTTTTGCGCAGTATCGCGAACTCGGCGCGCGTGCGCGGGCGATGTTGCTCGGTGCCGCGGCCGTGCGCTGGAAGGTGGACGTGGCCACCCTGCGCACGCAGGCCGGCACGGTGCTGGGCCCGAATGGCCGCAAACTGGGTTACGGCGAACTGGCCGAAGCCGCGATGGCTCAGCCAGTGCCCGAAAAGGTCACGCTGAAGAATCCCAAGGAATTCCGCATTATCGGCCGCCCAACTTCGCGTCTCGACGCGCACGCCAAGAGCAGCGGACAACAGAACTTCGGTATCGACGTTCGCCTGCCCGGTCAGCTGACGGCCGTGGTCGCGCGACCGCCGGTGTTCGGCGCGCGTGTTGCCTCGGTGGACGACAGCGCGGCACGCGCCGTCAAGGGTGTGAAGGCCGTGCTGCGCGTGCCGCTGGATGGCGGCGCCGAAGGTGTTGCCGTGGTGGCCGACGGATATTGGCAGGCCACACAGGGCCGCGAAGCCCTCAAGGTACAGTGGAACACATCTGCCGTGGAGAAAGTGGACAGCGAAAAGCAGCTGGCGCAGTACCGCGAGTTGGCCGCCCGTCCCGGCCCGCGCAAGCTCGACGCCGACATGGCGCCGCTCGACACCGCGCCGCGGCGACTGGAAGCGGAGTTCGTGTTTCCGTATCTCGCTCACGCGGCGATGGAGCCGCTGAACTGCACGGTCCGGCTCTCCGAGGGACGCGCCGAACTGTGGACCGGCAGCCAGTGCCCTGGTTTGGACGCCGCCGCGGTCGCGCGCGTGCTAGGCCTCAAGCCCGAGCAGGTGGCGGTGCATGTGCAGATGGCCGGCGGCGGCTTCGGCCGGCGCTTCTCGAGCAGCAGCGACTTTGTGGTCGAGGCCTGCGAGATCGCGAAGGCCGCGCGCGCCGCCGGTCTGAACGCGCCGGTGCGCACGCTCTGGAGCCGTGAGGACGACATGCGAGGCGGCTACTACCGCCCCATGCATTTGCACCGCGCACGCATCGGCTTCGATGAGCGCGGCAAGGTGCTGGCCTGGGATCACGTCATCGTCGGTCAGTCCATCACCACGGGCACCGTGTTCGGCGGTTTCCAGGTCAAGGACGGCATCGACGCCACGGCGACCGAGGGCATGCGCGATCCCTACCCGCTGCCGATGCGCCTGACCGTGCATCACCCCAAGCTCAACGTGCCGGTGCTGTGGTGGCGCAGCGTGGGTTCCACACACACCGCCTTCGTGATGGAGACCTTGATCGACGAGATCGCGCGCACCACGAACCAGGACCCCGTGGCCTACCGAATGGGTTTGTTCGGCGACAAACACCCGCGTCACCGCGACGCGCTGCAGATGGCGGTCGACAAGAGCGGCTACGGCAAGACACGCTTGCCCGCAGGCCGTGCCTTCGGGGTGGCGGTGCATGAGTCGTTCCAGACCGTCGTGGCCTATGTGGTGGAAGCCTCGGTGCGGGACGGCCGCCCGGTGCTGCATCGCGTAACCGCAGGCGTTCACTGCAATCTGGCCGTGAACCCGCGCACCGTGGAGGCGCAGTTACAGGGTGCTGCCGTGATGGGCCTGTCGATGTGCCTCCCCGGCTCAGCCATCACGCTCAAGGACGGCGTCGTCGAGCAGGGCAATTTCGACGGCTTCACCGTGGCGCGCATGTCAGACATACCCGACTTCGCCGTCCACATCGTGCCCAGCGCCGAGCCTCCCACCGGCATGGGCGAACCCGGTCTGCCACCGCTGGCGCCCGCATTCGCCAATGCCATCGCGCGACTCACCGGCAAGCCGCTGCGCCAGCTGCCCTTCAACATCGAAAACAAGAGTAAGACATGAGCAAGGTCTGGTTCATCACGGGTGCCGGCAGCGGCATCGGCGCAGCCACTGCTAGGGCGGCATTGAAGGCCGGTGACCACGTCGTCGCGACCGGCCGCAAGCTCGACAAGGTCCGCAATGCCCTACGTGACGTCACAGGTGAGAACCTCGCGTTCGTCCAGTTGGATGTCGCCAACGAGGCACAGGCGAAGCCGGCGGTCGACGCGGCGATGAAAGCGTACGGACGCATCGACGTTCTCGTCAACAATGCCGGCTACAGCCTGCTCGGCAATTTCGAGGAGTTGAGCACCGCCGAAATCGAAAAACTGATCGCGACCAATTTCTACGGCGTGATGTACGCGATGCGCGCGGTCCTTCCAGTCATGCGTCAGCAGCGATCGGGCCGGATCATCAACGTGAGTTCGCTCGCGGGCATCGTCGGCTTCAAGCATTGTGGGGCCTACAGCGCCGCGAAGTTCGCAGTCGAAGGCCTGTCGGCATCGGTGGCCCACGAAGTCGAGCCGTTCGGCATCAGGATCGTTGCGGTCGAACCAGGCTTCTTCCGGACCGACCTCCTCGATGCTGACAATGCGAAATATGCCGGCAGCACCATCGGAGACTACGCCGCCGAAGGCAAAGCTGAAGCCATGTGGTCAGGCTATCACGGCACCCAGCAAGGTGATCCCGCCAAACTCGCTGACGTGCTTGTAAGGATAGCCGGAATGGAAAATCCGCCAAAGCAGTACGTCGCAGGCAGCGACGCGCTTGCAGTGGTCAAGCCAGCTCTTGAAGCCCGCCTTGAGGAACTGCGTGCATACGAGAACCTGTCCAAATCGACGGATGGTTCGTTCTGAAGTCGAGCGAGGGGCCAACGCGCCTCCGCCAGCTTGACACCAGCAACGGATAGCAAGACCACACGGCTTTGCCGTACGCTTCAGCGCTGTCGAAATTGGTGGGCGCAGCGACGCAGCCACCTTCCACAAGCCTCGAACTGCCGATACACTGCACCGGCGCTACCGAGAGTGGAAAGGACGTACGATGGCCGATGTCACCGTCAACGCCGGTACCCCGTCAAGCAGCGTCGAACCTAGCCTTCACAGGGTCATGGGCCCCTGGCTGCTCCTCCTGTTTATCGTCGGCGACATTCTCGGCACCGGGATTTATGCGCTGACGGGCCAGGTCGCCAAGCAGGTAGGCGGGGTGGTGTGGCTGCCCTTCGTGGTGGCATTCGTGGTCGCGCTGGTGACCGCGTTCAGCTATCTCGAACTGGTCACGAAATATCCGAAAGCGGCGGGCGCCGCCCTCTATACCCACAAGGCTTTCGGCATCCATTTCATCACGTTCATCGTCGCGTTTGCGGTGATGTGCTCGGGGATCACCTCGGCATCGACGGCGTCCCGGGCGTTCGCGGCGAACATGTCGCATGCGATGGGGCTCGGTCTGACGGGGTTTGGCATCACCGTCACGGGTCTTGCTTTTATGGCGGTGGTTGCCGCGGTCAATTTCCGCGGCGTCGGCGAAAGCGTGAAGGCCAATGTGGTGCTCACCTGCGTCGAACTGACCGGACTGCTGATCATTATCGTCATCGGCCTTTGGGCCATCGGCCTCGGCCAGGGCGACGTATCGCGCGTGATGCAGTTTCGCTCGACCCCGGACGGCGGCATGTTCTGGCCGGTGATCGCAGCGACCACGCTCGCCTTCTTTGCCATGGTGGGCTTTGAGGATTCGGTCAACATGGCCGAGGAGTGCAAGGATCCAACCCGCCACTTCCCAAAAGTGCTGCTTGCGGGCCTTGCGATTACCGGTCTCATCTATGTTCTGGTCTCGATCTCCGCGATCACGCTGGTGGCTCCGGAACAATTGGGCGAAGGCGAGACCCCGCTTTTGCAAGTGGTTCAAAAAGGCGCGCCCGGTTTCCCGCTCTGGATCTTCGGCTTCATCACGATGTTCGCGGTGGCGAACAGCGCGCTCATCAACATGCTGATGGCCAGCCGCCTTGTGTATGGCATGAGCCGCGAGCATGTGCTGCCGCCCACCCTCGGCAAGGTGCACCAGACGCGGCGCACGCCTTATGTCGCGATCGGCTTCACGACGCTGCTGGCCTTCGGACTGATCACCTTTGTCGGCGAGGTGCCGGCGCTCGGAGGCACCACGGCGCTGCTGTTGTTGTGCGTGTTCACGGTGGTGAATGTTGCGGTGCTGGTGCTTCGGCGCGACCCTGTCGATCATCAGCATTTCCGCACACCGACCATTCTGCCGATCCTGGGGGCGGTGTTCTGTGCCTTCTTGACCGGTCCCTGGACCGGCCGTGACCCCGTGCAGTACCGCGTCGCCGGCGTCCTGCTCGCGGTCGGCGTCGTTCTCTGGTTCGTCACGGTCATGGTCAACCGCGCGACCGGGGTGAAGCGCGCGGACCCGGATGTGGAAAATCTGGGTCGCGGCGGGCCGGTCAACTAAGCGGCGATCGCCATCAGGTTCCAACGCCTGGAAAGATGGCATTCGCACGCCTACATTGGCGGTGACCAGATCGAAATGAGGGATGACCTGATGTCGGCGGTGCCGGAAGTGAAATCCGCGGACGCAAGCATCGAGAAAACAGTAATCAGCACCATCGTGCTCGGCTTTGCGGCCGACCCGATGACGCGCTGGGTTTGGCCCGACTCGTCCGAATACCTCAAGGTGATGCCGCCATTCGTCAAAGCCTTTGGCGGCCGGGCATTCGAGCATGGCACAGCCGACATCACGGAACACGCTCGCGCCGCCGCTTTATGGCTGCCGCCGGGCGTCGAGCCCGACGAAACGGCGATGGATGCGGCCATGGAAGGGTCGCTGCGCCCGGAGATCGCCGAGGATGTTGGCATTGTGATGAAGGCCATGGCCGAGCATCATCCGCACGAGCCGCATTGGTACCTGCCCGTTATCGCCGCCGATCCGAAATGGATCGGGCAAGGGCTCGGCGCGTTGCTGATGAAACACGCCCTTCGACGCTGCGACGAGCAGGGCACTGCCGCCTACCTCGAAAGCTCGAACCCGCGCAACATTTCCCTCTACGAACGCCACGGCTTCAGGATCATCGGCAGGATACAAAGCGGCTCGTCTCCGGTGTTGACGCCAATGCTGCGGGCGCGACCCTGAGCCCACAGGGCGGATTGGCTCAACGGATCCGCGCACACCCCGGAAAGTTCGTGACGTGGATCACACCCTCGGCTGAGCGCTCGTTCTAGCCTCCCCGGCACGGTGGATGAGGCGTCCATCGCTTGAGAGGAGATCAACGGATGCAAAACGATCAAGAGTTGAACATCGACGAGCTGTCCGCGGTGTACGGAGGCATGGCAACGTCAAAGGACGGCACGATGCCCTATCCAAAGCCTTCGCCGGTGGATCAGTTCATCAAGTGGATTCTCGGCATGTTCAAATGACAACGGTCCGCGGAGCGGACTGAATCAACAGTCCGCCCTGCGGCCCTCGGCCGGCTTCACGGCGTCATTCCGTCGATCGCTGGTTGGGCTGCCGGTTGCGGCGGCCCATTTCCTGTTTGCTCCAACAACGCTTTTGCACATTCAGTTGCGATAGTGATCACTGCCCCTGTCCAAGGTGGCGCGGCAGCGTGCTAGCCTTGCTCCGGCACCGCCGGAACTGTCGGAGGAGACCTGTCATGGGCAAGCGGATCAGTCGCTGCGTCGAATTGTTGGAGCAGGATCAGGCGATCTATTATGACGGGCCGCACAGTGGCCATGTGCTGACCCATGCGCAAGGCCGCATCGATGCCGGGACCTGGGCCGACTACATGAATGTCGGCATGGAGCACGGCGCCTTCGATATGGCCGGCCTTGCCGACTACATGCGCGGCATGGTCGATGCCGGGCCGACACGGTCGGGGCACCGCACGCCGACTGTCATCGTCGAGGCGCCGGTCAATGGGATCGACGCCGCGCATGTGCGTTACAACGCCTGGCAGTTCCGCCAGATCCTCGGCCGCGGCGTGCATGGCATCCTGCTGTGCCAGGCGGAAACCGCCGACGCGGTGCGGGCCTTCGTTGAATCCTGCCGCTATCCGCACAACACGCTTGGCGTCGATCCCGAAATCCCCTCGCCGCTGGCACGGATGGCGGGAGCGATACGCGCAAAAGACGGCGGCACCGACGCCGCCGGCCGCAAGCTGCTCGGGATCGGCACGCGGGGGCGCGGATCGGAAACCACGGCGGCACCTGTGTGGGGCCTGTCGACCGAGCAATATATGGAGCGCTGCGATCCCTGGCCGCTCAATCCGAAAGGTGAACTGCTGCTGGGGGTGAAGCTGGAAAGCCCCGAAGGCGTCGCCAATTGCGAGGAGATCCTTAGCGTGCCCGGACTGGGATTTGCCGAGATCGGCCCGGGTGACCTCAGTCTTTCGCTCGGCTATCGCGAGATTCCTCGCGAACCCTTTCCGCGGGAAATGCAGGCGGCGCGCCACCGCATTTTGGCGGCCTGCCGCAACAACGGCGTCGCATTCCTGCAAGGCTGCACGGCGGACAACATCACGACACGGATTGACGAGGGTGTGCGCGTGATCGCGGGGCATAGCGAGGCCGCCGCCATCAAGGGCCGGACACACCAGAAGCGGATTTTGCCGGTGTAGCTGGAGCGGATTGGGGCGGCCCCTGGATCACGCCGGGGGGCGGGCTTTCGGCAATGGCCCCATGCGGGCAAGCACCTCGTTCGGCACCCCGTAGAGCTTGATCACGTGGTCGATCTTGTTGAGACCGCAGGCCTCGCGCTGCACGACGAAGAGCCAGAGCGCATACCCCGCCTGTTCGACGAGACGATCGCGGATCTTTCGATCGGAGTTGGCGGTCCGCGGACATGCGGCAAGTGCCGTCAGCGCGGCCTCGAGCCGCCGTCCAAGCCGCCCGAGCGCTGACGCCCTCTCCTCGGCGATCTCGTATTGGAGAGTTGCGTATCCGGATTGAAGTAAATTCAACGCCATATCGGCGCGCTCCGAAAAATGGCCTGTCAATTAGCTCTTATAGTATTGGCCGGTACGGCACCGTTCAAGACACGCGTGCCGCTAATCCTCGTTCGCCTTGAACCGGCCCAGCCCCTGCATCACGAACGGCGCTACCAGCGCGATCAGCGCGATGCCGAGCAGCGTCGCCGACATCGGGCTTTGCAGCAGCGCCATGGGATCGCCGAGGCTGATCGACATCGCGCGGCGCAACTGGCTTTCGGCAATCGGCCCTAAGATGAGACCGACCACGACAGGCGCGATCGGAAAATCGAACCGGCGCATCAGGAAGCCCATCACGCCGAAACCCGCCAGCATCGACAGTTCGACCACCGACGGTTTTGCTGCGATGGTGCCGGTGGTCGCAAACACCAGAATGCCGGCGTAAAGCCACGGCTGCGGGATCGCGAGCAGTTTCACCCACAGGCCGACCAGCGGCAGGTTGAGCACCAGCAGCATGACGTTGGCGATGAACAGGCTGGCGATCAGGCCCCACACCAGATCGGGCCGCTCGGCGAACAGCAGCGGTCCCGGGTTCAGGCCGTATTGCTGAAAACCCGCCAGCATCATCGCGGCGGTAGCCGAGGTCGGAAGCCCCAGCGTCAACAGCGGCACGAGGGTGCCGGCAGCGGATGCGTTGTTGGCGGCTTCCGGCCCCGCGACGCCTTCGATCGCGCCCTTGCCGAATTCCTCGGGGTGTTTCGACAGCCTCTTTTCAGTTGAATAAGACAGAAAGGTCGGAATCTCCGCGCCGCCGGCGGGCAGCGCGCCGATCGGAAAACCGAACATGGTGCCGCGCAGCCACGGTTTCCACGACCGTTGCCAGTCCTCTTTGGTCATCCATAGCGAGCCGCGCACCGGCTCGAGCTTTTCTTCGGAGTGATGACGGCGCGAGACGACGTAGAGCGCCTCCCCCACCGCGAACAGTCCGACCGCCAGCGTCGTCACTTCGACGCCGTCGAGCAGTTCGGGGATGCCGAAGGCGAGCCGGGGCTGGCCGGTGAGCTTGTCGATGCCGACGAGCCCGAGCGTCAGCCCGATGAACAGGCTGGTCAGTCCGCGGATCGGCGAACTTCCGAAGGTTGCCGACACTGTGACGAAAGCCACGCACATCAACGCAAAATAATCTTCCGGCCCGAAGTGCACCGCGAAATCGACCAGCCAAGGTGCCAGAAAGGCGAGGCCAATGGTGGCGATGGTGCCGGCGACAAACGAGCCGATTGCGGCGGTCGCCAGTGCAGGCCCGCCGCGGCCGGCCTTGGCCATCTTGTTGCCCTCCAGCGCGGTCGCCATCGATGCGCTCTCGCCGGGCGTGTTGATGAGGATGGCGGTGGTGGATCCGCCATACATGCCGCCATAATAGATGCCGGCGAACATGATCAGCGAACCGCCGGGATCGAGCTTGTAGGTCACCGGCAGCAGCAAGGCGACGGTGAGCGCAGGCCCTATGCCGGGCAACACGCCAACCGCGGTGCCGAGCAGCACGCCGATCAACGCATAGAGCATGTTCATGGGCTGGATAGCGACAGCCATGCCGTTGGCGAGGGCGACGAAGGCGTCCATCAAAACAGCCTTTCCAGTGGGCCGGCGGGAAGGCTCAACGTCAGCAGCCTACTGAAGGCGACATAGATCAGGGTGGTCATTACGAAGCCGATGGCAAGATCGGCGAGAATGGCGCGCCGCCCGAAGGCCGTCGCCGTGGCGACGAACAATGCCGTGGTCGCCGGGATGAAGCCGCCGCCAAGACCGATGATGGCGATCAGCAGCGCCAATCCGCCGAGAATCAGCCACACCGCTTTGGTATCGGCGCTCTCGCGTGCCGGCAGATTGCCGCGTAGCGCCTCGACCAGATTGCCGATCGCGAGAATGCCGAGCCCCACGGCGATGACAACAGGCATCACGTGGGGCCCCATACCGTAGGGATTGTTGGATTGCAGGTGGCTCGCGTCCCACACCAGCACCGCGGCCAACGCCGCGAGCGCGAGCGCAATGACAACGCCCGCGGAATCGATACGCCGCTCCGCCGCACCCTGCGGAAGGTCGCTCATGATTTGACCAGGCCGACCGACTTCAGCACGTCGGTAACGCGCACAGTTTCTTTCTTCAGGAAATCCGCGAACGCGTCGCCGCCGAGGTAGGCGTCATCCCAGCCCTTCTGCTTGAGAACCTCTTTCCAGGCGTCGGACTTGACCATCTTCTCCACCGCATCGCTCAGCGTCTTCTTCTGTTCCGCCGTGATGCCGGGAGGCGCCATCACCGCGCGCCAGTTGGCCAGCACGAGGTCAATGCCTTGTTCCTTGAAGGTCGGAATATCGCTGCCGGGGATCCGCTTTTCCGAGGTCACGCCGATCGCGCGCAGTTTGCCGGACTTGATCTGACCGTCGTATTCGCTCATTCCCGAAATGCCCGCGGTGACCTTCCCGCCAAGGATGGCCGCCAGCGACTCGCCGCCTCCGGAAAACGGGATGTAGTTGACCTTCTTGGCGTCGGCGCCGACGGCGCCCGCGAACAATGCCGCCATCACATGGTCGACGCCGCCGGCCGAGCCGCCGGCAAAGGTGACCTTGGCGATATCGGCCTTGAGCGCGGCGGCCAGATCCTGCGCCGTCTTGATCGGCGAATTCGCCGGCACGACGATGACCTGGATCTCCTCGGTGAGGCGTGCAATCGGCGTCACCTGTTCAAGCGTGACAGGCGATTTGTTCATGGCGAGCGCGCCGACCATGACGAAGCCGTTCACCATCATCTGGTTACCGTCGCCCTTGGCGCCGTTGACGAACTGCGCAATGCCGACGCTGCCACCGGCGCCGGCAACGTTGGTGACCTGGACGCTGCGCGCGATACCGGCGGCGACAAACGCCTGCTGCATCGCCCGGGCGGTCTGATCCCATCCGCCGCCGGGCGCTGCGGGCGCCATCAGCTTGAGTTCGAGCTGCTGCGACAGCGCCGGGCTGCCTGCCGCGAGCGTCAGCGCGACCGCCGCGCCAATGAGGCGCGTATGAAACGGGATCATGGGAGTTCCTCCAGGCTGATGCAGATGGCTACGCATTTGCCGCATCGTGTCATTTCGTCGCATATCAGCCGGAAAAGCCGTCGCTGTCCAGACGGACTGTTCACCGGCGTCATGTTCCGCTGCAAAAACGTGAGGGCGGTATTGCCTGCCGACCGGGGTAGTGGGTCAGTTTGGACAAACACCCCAAGAAAGTCCTTGGTTAATGCCGGGACTTTCACCATGCGGACTCGCACCGGGCGGGAACCTGCGGCTACAGTTGCGCCATGGCGGCTGGAATCAAAGACTACATCATTGCGCTGTCACACGAGGCGGTCCCCTCCCTTCTTAGGGGGATCAGCGTCATGGAGGTGATCGGGTTTCGCGCTGGCGATTGTTGCGCCCGCGCTAATCGGATGGCGCTACGAGCTTTCCGCAACAACGACCTTGGCGCTAATTGCTGGCTTTATTGTCCTAGAGATGATCCTGTATGTGCCATACAAGCTGTGGGCCAAATTAACTGAAGAAGTTACACCGCGTTTCGTTCTAGCGTGCAGCAATGACGAACGAGGATGCGTGCGACGTGATGTAAAATTCAATTCCGGCGGATCGACCAGCCAGATTTCTGCGACCTGGTTCCGCCTCAAGGTGTTGGCGTCAGGAACGGCTAACATCACCGGATGTTGCGCTCATCTGATCTCCATAAAACGGGTTGGAGAAAATCGAGACCTTCTAGATGGGGACTCTATTGTCCGCCCATTTACCCCGGCAAATGGTGCGGATACGGAAAAGAAAACCATTAGGCCGACGCATCCAGAATACGTTGACGTTATTACTGCCAACGCCAAGAACGGGATAATGTGGCTCTATCGAACGCATCAGGACGCCTCGCTTGATTGGAAGTCGATGTTCGCCAAGCATGGGAAGTTTATGCTTACAGTTGCGCTCACTAGCGAGAATTCAGCGCCATGCACGGCCGAATTAGAATTCGATTGGACTGGCGATCCGGCGACTTCATCACTTTCGTTGATTAGCCAAAATCCATCCGCGTGATTTTTCCCTGATCCATTCCAGTGCATCGGCTTCTTTCTCAAAGCCGAAGATGCTATCCACTTGGCCGCCGCGCCACAGAACGCTGACTGAGTGCCCCTTGCCGATAGCGTATTGCCGGACCACGAACTGATATTCCGGCTTGAAGTTCGATAGCTCCCATTGCTCAAGCATCGCGACCAGATCATCCATCTCCCAAAGCTTGTCGGTCACGCCAGCGGCCATTGCTGGCGTCACCTTGAGCGTCTGATGGATGCGAACGAAGTTGTAGTACATCGTATGGAGCGCAATCGCGGCGGCGTGGTTCTCAACCTTTTTCGAGAACGCATTGGTCAGGCGCGTGAAGCGGCGCATATGCGTGCGCATGATGAGGTTGCTGCGCTCGACATATGACGTGCTGATGTGCTTGGAGTCGGGATTGCCGATTTTCGGCTTCTTCTCTGCACCAATGCACTTGGCTGGACTGTAGCGGGTTTCGGCCTGTGGGTCAGCGCCGTAAATCTTGACCAGCATGGCGTAGTCAACGCCATCCCCGAACACGGCATCAACGGCGGTCAGGTAAGTCCTGTGGCCGTCGCTGGTAACGCGGTTGGCCAGTCTGTCCCGCAGATCGCCAGCGAACGAAAGGGCGGCGTCCGTATCGCGCGCGCCAAGCAACCAGCTAACGATCAACTTGGTATCGGCACAAATCGCGGTCCAAGTCCAAAGGTCGCCAGCGGTCGCCGGGGCGGCCGTCGCCTTCGCGACGTTGCCAGCCTTGGCGTAAACGAAGCTCCAGATTTCATCCATCTGGACGCGCTTGCACGGCAGATTGCGCAGCGCCTTGTCCTGATAGGCGGCGCAGGCGTGACCGGCTTCAACCAGCAGTTTGGCAACCGTATTCTTGCTGCACCCGGTCAGACGGGTGACTGCGCGGATCGACTGGCCCTCGCAAAGGAGGTGCAGGATTTGGGCGCGGATCTTCCGGTCCAGCTTGTTCATGGCTGGACGATATAACCCATTTTTCTTAACGTCAAGCATAATAGGTCAGTTTAAGGTGTCACGGTTTCCTTTTGCGCGCGGTTAAGTAGAGTGAGTGCGACTTTTCGACTCCCGTTAATTATTTCGTATTAGGTTTGTTGACTTGTATGGCAACAGTTATAGATTTGGTCAGTCGAGGCAATCTTTTCAGGCTGGACCCTCAGCTCGATTATCCGCAGCAGGAACTGCGTCGCATTTACACCGGCCCAAAACTGAGGAAATGGATCGAAAATGATTTATCTGGCCTCGCGTCGGATCGAGTTGAGTCTTCGCCCAAATTGCAATTCGACGATCTCGTCGCACTCTTTTGCTCAGGAGAGCAGCTTACTTATGATCTTCATTTCAAGCCCCTCAACCATGTTGAGGACGGTATCTGGGAATTGAAAACCACTGACCTACGTATCTTTGGTTGGTTTTCTCAAAAGGATTGCTTCATCGGAGTGATAGGCGACACAAAAAGGCGCATTCTTGATTACGGTCTTTATGGCCCTTATGCGAAGATGGAAGTAACGCCTTTCAGAAATCAGATCGACCTTGATCCGCCCAAGTATGTACCGGGAAAAAATCCACATGACGTCGTTTCAGATTACGATTGAACCCCACCAGCGCGCCGCCGGCCGCTTCATCGGGAGCGTTCGCCGTGGGCTACAAAAGGCGTATGCCGAAGCGAAGAAAAACAACGGCCTGAAGCAGTCCGATATCGCGCGAACCATCGGTGTTCATAGGTCTGTAATCAACCGCGAACTCACCGGCTTAAAGGACATGACCCTTGGCCGTGTAGCAGAGCTCGCTCACATATTGGGCCGCAAAGCGGTCATCAGCTTTCCAGAGATCCTTTCCCAGCCCGGCCAGAATATCGAAGCTAATCAACAGCCATTGGAAATGAAAACAGACTACTACTTTCTCTCTGAGCAAAACGAAGATTCTAACAATTCCGATTTTCGATTTGAGGTCGCCGCTCAATGAAGGGCATAAGCTGCTTCGCCTTTTTCTGTGAAGATGTGCGCCGAGAAGCTAGCGGGAAAGAAACCGTTATCGGCGTAGCAGCCGACGTGATGACGTTCCGGGCCTTCCCTGTTAAAGTGAGAAGACTCCAAGTGTATTATCGGATGCGGTTTGAGGTTGGTCAGGCTTACAGCCAAATCATTATTCCGTCCGTTGAGATCGATGGAAAACCGGTCGAAACCGCATCGTCCATTTCCGCCTTGCCACTAAAAATGATCAATGATGCGCTATCTAGGGCTGAGCACCGAGGGCACCCATATATTTCGAGCGCCGCCCTCGTTCAGTTTGCTGAGCCGTTTCCTGTTCAAGTCCCGTGCCAAATGCTGGCTTTCCTAAATATTGGCGAAGAACGAATTCTTTGTGGGGCGCTCACTCTTGCCTTAAAGCCTAGTCCCGAGACCAACGCTTCGCCGCACCCTTCCGAGCAATCTCCGCCCGACGATCCGGCGTCATAGCCACCGCCCTAGCCTTCCCGCCCTTCTTACCCAACGCCACCGCAGCGGGGTCCTTGCCCTGCTCTTCTGGCGTTGGATCACGGTCAGGCTTCTCCCCCGTCGCAATGTCTATGATCGACTTGGCGAGCTGGTTGGGGTCGCGGGGGCGCTTGGGGGTCATTCGGGCGTGCACCTAAGCTTGAGTCCGGCGACGGTGTTACCCGTCGTCTTAACGGTCGTGTCTATGGCGCAAGCATCGATGGCACCCGTCCACCGGTTGAGCCGGATGGTCGCCGCCAGTCCGTTGTCGCCGGGGTGAATTTCCCAATGGTTCGTCACCATGATTGCCAGCGCGATAATGGCTGCCCCGACAACGATTGCTATGCTTTGCCCCATCCCTCGAATATGCGCCGCGCCAGACCGATTTTCCAGCCCGGAACCCTGCCACAATCAAACTGACCCACTACCAACGCGGGGGGCGCTATTGCCTGCCGGCCGGCCCTACACGCCCGGCCGCGTTTTCGCCAAAACTTCCGTCGCTCAGGCCGGCTTCGCCTCCGGCATCACGCCGCCGAGCGCCACCGTCAGTTCGGCCGCCACCTCGCGCACGGTCTGGCCCAGCGACGGCAGGCGATCGTCGGTGAGACGGCTGGTCATGCCGGACACCGAGATCGCGGCCAGCGGCTCGCTGCAATCGTTGTAGACCACGGCGGCGATGCAGCGCAGGCCCATGCAGGCTTCCTCGTCGTCGATGGCAAAACCCTGGCGGCGGACTTTTTCGAGCTCCTTGAACAGATCGCTCGGCCGCACGATCGACTTTTCGGTCAGGCGCGGCATGCCGTGATGGCGGATGATCGCGTTGACGTCCTCGTCGGACCAGGTCGCGAGCACGGCCTTGCCGACGCCGGAAGCCACCATCGCGACGCGCCCCCCGACCTTGGTCAGCGAACGCATGATCTCGCGGCTTTCCATCCGCGTCAGCACGACGATGAATTCATCGTCGACGACGGCCAGATTGGCGGTCTCGCGCGTCAGGTCGCGCAATTTGCGCAAGTAAGGCACGGCTTGCGCGGAGAAATTGCGGCGGCGGGCGAAGGTCGCGCCGACCGTAAAACTGCGCGCGCCAACATGCCATTTCGATTCGGTGCGGTCGAACTGCACGAAGCGCCGGCTTTCCAGCGTCGACAGCAGGCGGTGCACGGTCGAGGTCGACAGCCCGGTGCGGATCGCAAGATCGCTCAGGCGATAGCCCTCGTCGTCCTCGGCGAGCGTTTCGATGATCGAGAGCGCGCGATCGACGGACTGCACGCCGCCGTCCCTCGACTCGGCTTCGCTGTCCAAGCCCGATTTCGGCTCGAGTGGTTTGCGCCGGATCACGTTTCGCTTCATCGCGACCTGCATCCATCCGTAACGTCAGACTGCTAGCGCGTCGGTCGGCAAGTTCCGTAGGCTTCGTTCGTCAAATAGAAATGCCGCCTCGGCGAACCGAAGCGGCATGGATCGCTGATCTCAGAGCAGGCCCGCGCCGCGCGCCCACTTGTACTTGGCGCCCAGCACTTCGACCGGCAGTTCGGTCGAGTACGCATAGGCCGGGATGCCGTTCTGGTAGAGATATTCGGCGGCCTCCTCGACCTCGACGTCGCCGGCGAGCGAGGCGACGATCGGCTTCACAAAACCCTTGGCCTCCATCTCCTTCTTCACCTCGACCATGTTGCGGGCGAACACCATCGGCGGCGTGACGATGGTGTGCCAGTAGCCGAGGATCAGCGAGTGGATGCGATCGTCCGACAGGCCGAGCTTGACGGTGTTGACGTAGGTGATCGGCGGCTCGCCACCGGTGATATCCACAGGATTTCCAGCCGCGCCAAACGGCGGAATGAATTTGCGGAACGCCGTATCGAGATCCGGCGGCATCGCCATCAGCGACAGGCCATTATCGACACAGGAGTCCGACAGCAGCACGCCGGAGCCACCGGCGCCGGTGATGATCAGGATGTTTTCACCCTTCGGCGTCGGCAGGACAGGCACGCCGCGCGCGAATTCGAGCAACTGGCGCAACGAGCGGGCACGGATCACGCCTGATTGCGCAAAGACATCCTCGTAGATCTTGTCGTTGCCGGCGAGCGCGCCGGTGTGCGACGAGGCTGCCTTGGCGCCGGCCGAGGTACGGCCGGCCTTGAGCACCACCACCGGCTTCTTCTTGGAGACGCGCTTGGCGGCTTCGGCGAAGGCGCGGCCGTCTTTCAGGTCTTCGCAATGCTGCGCGATGATCGCGGTGTTCGGATCCTGCTCAAAGAAAGCCAGCAGGTCATCCTCGTCGATGTCGGACTTGTTGCCGAGGCCGACGATCGCGGAGACGCCCATCTTGGCCGAGCGCGAGAAGCCGATGATCGCCATGCCGATGCCGCCGGATTGCGACGACAGCGCCGCCGAACCCTTGACGTCATAGGCGGTACAGAACGTGGCGCAGAGATTGGCGGGCGTATAATAGAAGCCGTAGATGTTCGGCCCCATCAAGCGGACGTTGTACTTGAGGCCGATCTCGACGATTTCGGCCTGCAGCTCGGGCGCGCCGGCTTCGGCAAAGCCCGACGGAATCAGCACCGCGCCGGGAATTTTCTTCTCGCCGCATTCGACCAATGCACCGGCGACGAACTTTGCCGGGATCGCGAATACCGCGGTGTCGATCACACCGGGAACGTCCTTGACGCTCTTGTAGGCCTTGTAGCCCAGAATCTCGGCGGCCTTGGGGTGGATCGGATAGATGTCGCCTTTATATCCGCCGTTGATCAGGTTCTTCATCACAGAGTTGCCGATCTTGCCGTCCTCGGCGGAGGCGCCGATCACGGCGACCGCCTTCGGCTGCATGATGCGGTTCATCGCGGCAACGATTTCGTCATTCGGGCGCGGCGCCGGGCGCGGCTTGTAGGCGAAATCGACAACGATGCGGACGTCGGCGGCGATCGCGTCGTTCTTGGTGGCGAATACCGGGTTGAGATCGAGTTCGACGATTTCGGGGAAGTCGCTGACGAGCTGCGACACTTTGACAATGACCGATGCCAGCGCCTCGCGGTTGACGGGGTCGCCGCCGCGCACGCCCTTGAGCATGTCATGGGCCTGGATGCCGTCGAGCATCGACAGCGCGTCGTCCTTGGTGGCGGGCGCCAGGCGGAAGGTGATGTCTTTCAAGACCTCGACCAGCACGCCGCCGAGGCCGAAGGCGACGAGCTTGCCGAACGAGCCGTCGGTGATGGAGCCGACAATGACCTCGGTGCCGCCGGCCAGCATCTGCTGGACCTGGATGCCCTCGATCTTGGCGTCCGCCTTGTACTTCTTTGCGTTGGCGAGAATGGTCTCGTAATTCTTTTCCGCATCCGCCGCGGTCTTGACGCCGACCATGACGCCGCCGGCCTCGGTCTTGTGGAGAATGTCCGGCGAGACGATCTTCATCACGACCGGGAAGCCCATGTCGGCCGCGAGCTTGGCAGCCTCGGCCGCGGATTTGGCGACGCCCTCCTTCGGAACCGGAATTCCGTAGGCATCGCAGACCAGTTTGCCCTCCGGGGCCGTCAGGCTGGTGCGCTTATCGGCCTTCACCGCATCGAGAACTTTGCGGACCGCATCTTTGGGATTCGACATGGACTTCCTCCTGGGGCATATTTTATGGCATTTGGTATGCCAGCGACGAGATTGTCAAGCGGTCCGGTGACCTGGAAACGCTGAAAACACGGGCAACTTGACATCCTGGTATTTGGTATGCCAAAAATATTATGGCAATTCCCTGCTACAACACGTCTCCCACTGGAGGAGACGAATCGTGCCCGCACACAAACAACCCAAGGCGACGCCTGCAATGGCTGAAGCAGATATCGCAATCGTCCGGATTGCACCTGAGACGAGCTTCAAGAACAAGGCCTATGAGGCCTTGAAGGAAGCTATTCTCAAGATGGATATCTATGCGACGCCCGAGCAGGTGATGCTCGACGAACGCGCGTTGTCCGAACGCCTCGGCGTCAGCCGCACCCCTATTCGCGAAGCCATCGCGATGCTGGAACAGGACGGTTTCGTCAAAACCGTGCCACGCCGCGGCATCGTCGTGGTCCGCCGCACCAAGACCGAGATCGTCGACATGATCCGGGCCTGGGCCGCGCTCGAAAGCATGGCCGCGCGCTTGATCACGACCACCGCGCGCAAGAAGGACATCACGGCGCTGCGCGATTTCTTCAAGGATTTCGGCAAGGACCGCCTGCCGCAGGACCACGTTGAGGAATATTCCAAGGCCAATATCGCCTTCCACCAGGCGCTGATCTCGCTCTCGGAGTCGCCGGTGCTGGTCGATATGACCAACGACATCCTGCTGCATGTGCGCGGCTACCGGCAATTGACGATCGGCCGCACCGATCGCACCGCGACCTCGCTGCCCGAGCATCTGGCCATCATCGAAGCGCTGGAAGCGCGCGACACCGAGCTGGCCGAGAAACGCGCGCGCGATCACACCCTGGGCCTTGCTTCGTATGTCGAAGCGCATGGCCAGGAATTGTTTAGCTAGAGAATTGATCAGCTAGAACGACCTCACAGCAGAAGACGATCAACTCGTCCGAACCACACACGATCAGGGAGAAAGTGGAATGTCCGTAACCGCAGCCAAGAGCATCGATACCAATCAAGCCGAGCGCGAGCTCACCGACGGCTTTAATCTCATGATCGATGCGCTGAAGCTCAACGGCCTTACCACGATCTACGGCGTGCCCGGCATTCCGATCACGGATTTCGGCCGCATGGCGCAGGCCGCGGGCATTCGCGTGATCTCGTTCCGCCACGAACAGAATGCCGGCAACGCGGCCTCGATCGCCGGCTACCTGACCAAGAAGCCCGGCGTCTGCCTCACGGTTTCGGCGCCCGGTTTTCTCAATGGCCTCACCGCCCTCGCTCACGCCACCACCAACTGCTTCCCGATGATCCTGATATCCGGTTCGTCCGAGCGCGAGATCGTCGACCTGCAGCAGGGCGACTATGAAGAGATGGATCAGCTCGCGATCGCAAAGCCGCTGTGCAAGGCGGCGTTCCGCGTGTTGCATGCGCAGGACATCGGCATTGGCCTGGCACGTGCGATCCGCGCCGCGGTCTCGGGCCGTCCGGGCGGTGTCTATCTCGATCTGCCCGCGAAACTGTTCGGTCAGGTGATGGATGCCGAGGCCGGACAGAAGTCGCTGGTGAAGGTGATCGACGCCGCTCCGGCGCAGATCCCCGCCCCGTCAGCGGTGAAACGCGCGCTCGACGTGCTCAAGGGCGCAAAGCGTCCGCTGATCATCCTCGGCAAGGGTGCGGCCTACGCGCAAGCCGATGATGAGATCAAGAGCTTCGTCGAGAAGAGCGGCATTCCGTTCCTGCCCATGAGCATGGCCAAGGGACTGTTGCCCGACACCCATCCGCAGTGCGCGGGTGCGGCGCGCTCGACCGTTCTGAAAGACGCCGACGTCGTGATGCTGATCGGTGCACGTCTCAACTGGCTGTTGTCGCACGGCAAGGGCAAGTCCTGGGGCGAAGCGCCGAAGAAGTTCATCCAGATCGACATCGAGCCGAAGGAAATGGATTCCAACGTCGAGATCGTCGCTCCCGTGGTCGGCGACATCGGCTCCTGCGTCTCGGCGCTGCTCGAAGGCATGGGCGCGAACTGGGCGGCGGCGCCTTCCGACTGGACCGGCGCGGTGACCAAAAAGCGCGAAGAGAACGTCGCCAAGATGGCGCCGCGGCTGATGAACAACAATTCGCCGATGGATTATCACGGCGCGCTCGGCGTGCTCAGAACCATCATCAAGGAACGGCCCGACGCCATCCTCGTCAACGAAGGCGCCAACACGCTCGATCTCGCCCGAGGCGTCATCGACATGTACCAGCCGCGCAAGCGGATCGACGTCGGCACCTGGGGCGTGATGGGCATCGGCATGGGCTATTGCATCGCCGCCGCGATCGAAACCGGCAAGCCGGTGCTCGCGGTCGAAGGCGACTCGGCGTTCGGTTTCTCCGGCATGGAGGTCGAGACCATCTGCCGCTACAACCTGCCGGTCTGCATCGTGATCTTCAACAATGACGGCATCTATCGCGGCACCGACGTGAACTCGGTTGGTTCGGATCCGGCGCCCACGGTGTTCGTCAAGGGCTCGCGCTACGACAAGATGATGGAAGCGTTCGGCGGCGTCGGCGTCCACGCCACCTCGCCGGATGAACTGAAGCGCGCGGTCAACGCCGCGATGGATTCCGGCAAGCCGACGCTGATCAACGCGGTGATTGATCCCGCGGCCGGCTCCGAGAGCGGCCGCATCGGCAACCTCAATCCGCAAAGCGTGCTGAAGAAGAAATAATCCGATTTCCACCCAATCCATCCTGCGCGTTGCAGGGCATACAGAGTACGGAGCAAAGAATATGACAAAGGCGCTCGAGGGCGTTCGCATTCTCGATTTCACCCACGTTCAGTCGGGACCGACCTGCACGCAGTTGCTGGCCTGGTTCGGCGCCGACGTGATCAAGGTCGAGCGTCCCGGCGTCGGCGACATCACGCGCGGCCAGCTGCAGGACATTCCCAATGTGGACAGCCTGTATTTCACCATGCTGAACCATAACAAGCGTTCGATCACGCTCGACACCAAGAACCCGAAGGGCAAGGAAGTCCTGACAGCACTGATCAAGAATTGCGACGTGCTGGTGGAGAATTTCGGCCCCGGCGTGCTCGATCGCATGGGCTTTCCCTGGGAGAAGATCCACGCCATCAACCCGAAGATGATCGTGGCCTCGATCAAGGGCTTTGGCCCCGGACCTTACGAAGATTGCAAGGTGTATGAGAACGTAGCCCAGTGCACCGGCGGCGCGGCGTCGACCACCGGCTTCCGCGACGGCTTGCCGCTGGTCACCGGCGCGCAGATTGGCGACAGCGGCACCGGCCTGCATCTGGCGCTCGGCATCGTCGCCGCGCTCTATCAGCGCACCGTCACCGGCCAGGGCCAGAAGGTCACCGCCGCAATGCAGGATGGTGTGTTGAATCTGGCGCGCGTCAAACTGCGCGACCAGCAGCGCCTCGCCCATGGCCCGCTGAAGGAATACAGCCAGTTCGGCGAAGGCATTCCGTTCGGCGACGCGGTGCCGCGCGCCGGCAATGATTCCGGCGGCGGCCAGCCCGGCCGCATCCTCAAGTGCAAGGGCTGGGAGACCGATCCCAACGCCTACATCTATTTCATCACCCAGGCGCCGGTGTGGGAGAAGATTTGCGACGTGATCGGCGAGCCCGGCTGGAAGACCCACGCCGATTACGCCAAGCCGCCTGCCCGGCTGTCGCGCCTCAACGAAATCTTCGCGCGCATCGAACAGTGGACCATGACCAAGACCAAGTTCGAGGCGATGGAGATCCTGAACAAGGACGACATCCCCTGCGGCCCGATCCTGTCGATGAAGGAGATCATCGAGGACCAGTCGCTGCGCGCAACCGGCACCGTGGTCGAGGTCGATCACCCGACCCGCGGCAAGTATTTTTCGGTGGGCAACCCGATCAAGATGTCGGACTCACCGAGCGAGGTCACGCGCTCGCCGCTGCTCGGCGAGCACACCGACGAGATCCTGCGCCAGGTGCTCGGCTTCTCCGATCACCAGGTGGCCGAGATCCACGACTCCGGCGCGCTCGATCCGCCGCGCAAGCAGGCGGCCGAATAAACCGCCTCATCTCCCGAATTCTGCCAAAGGCCGCCGGTTTCCGGCGGCCTTTTCGTTGGTCGGAACCCAATACAGTCATTTATGCTGCGATGCAGAAGATTAATTGCTGCTATGCAAACAAATGCGTTGTTTCTGGCATCTGGTATACATAAATTCACGGGAGATCACGAAGCGGAGCCACTCCGCGACTCAGAAAAGGGGACCAAATGTCCAAGACCGCCTCCCTCGGCCTCGTACCCTCCAGCACTTTCTTCGGCCGCCTGATGGCTTCCATCGACCGCCTGCTGATTGCGAGCTCCCGCATCGCCATTCGCAACGGCGACCTCCCCCGTTTCGGTCTCTGAGCCCACTAAGGCGCAGTACGGACTGCGTTTTCCGGCTCGACCACTTCAGGTTTCCTCCCAGACTAAAGGCCCCGGTTTTCCGGGGCCTCTTTTTTTGGCGCAGCCTTAAGCACTCCGGGTCAGACGCCAACTGCGACAAATTAGCCTGAGCTATGTTCTGGCATCATTATTCGTTTGCAGTATTGGCATATCGCATACCAATATGTCTTCCAAGCGTTCCGGCCCGACAACGAACGGAGGCGATCAGGAGGATGGCGGCAGGCTCTTCGGCGCCTAGGCGGCGGCATTCGCAGGCGGTGCCGCGGTTCGCAGTTCAGACTTATCCGAAAGACGCGGATGCTGCGCCGAGCGGTCAGGCTTACAGTTCACAAAGGTCTGCAACCCTGACCTGCAATGCCATCTGACCAAACCTCATGAGATAATTGGACAAGTGGGGAAATCCGGCTGGATCAGAAGTGTTGAGTTAAGAGTTGAGTTAAAGACAAAGCCGGCAAAGAACGGCGCGTTTAAATTTTACGGGGAGTACGTCAAATGAAGCATTCTGTCTTGCATACCGCGTTAGCTGCGATTGCCATCTTCGGCGCGGGCAATATGGCCGCCTCCGCCGCGTGGGAGCCGGTTCGCCCGGTCGAATTCATCGTACCCGCCGGCACCGGCGGCGGCGCGGACCTGATGGCTCGCACGATCCAAGGCATCGTTACCAAACATAGTTTAATGAAGCAGCCGATGGTCGTCATCAACAAGGCCGGTGGCGCCGGCGGCGAAGGCTTTCTCGACGTCAAGGGCTCGGGAAACAATCCCCACAAGATCATCATCACCCTGTCCAACCTGTTCACGACACCGCTTGCAACCGGCATTCCCTTCAGCTGGAAGGACATGACGCCGGTCGCGATGCTGGCGCTCGACGAGTTCGTGCTCTGGGTCAATGCCGAGAAGCCCTACAACACCGTCAAGGACTACGTCGATGCCGTGAAGCAGGCGCCTGCCGGCAGCATGAAGATGGGCGGCACCGGATCGAAGCAGGAAGACCAGATCATCACCGTCGCCGTCGAGAAGGCAATCGGCGCCAAATTCACCTACATTCCCTACAAGGGCGGCGGAGAGGTCGCGGTCCAGTTGGTCGGCAACCACGTCGATTCAACGGTCAACAATCCGATCGAGGCGGTGGCGCAATGGCGCGGCGGCAAACTTCGTCCGCTCTGCGTGTTCGACGGCAAGCAGATGGCCTATGACGAAGTCATCGCGGACGGCAAAGGCTGGAAGGATATTCCGACCTGCAAGTCGCAGGGCCTCGACATCGAATATCTGATGCTGCGCGGCATCTTCATGTCGCCCAAGGCCACCAAGGATCAGGTCGAGTATTACATCGAGCTGTTCAAGAAGGTGCGGGCCACGCCCGATTGGCAGGACTTCATGAAGAGCGGCGCCTTCAACACCACCTTCCTGACCGGGGCTGAATACGCCAAATGGGTCGAGACGGAAGATAAGCGTCACGAAACCCTGATGAAAGAGGCCGGTTTCCTCGCTACCCCCGGAAACTGACCTCAGTCACGTCGCGTATACCGGCGAATGCGCAGCGCATGAAGCGCTGCGAACCCAGAACCGTGATTCCGGATGGAGTTTGAATGACTACGAATAGCCCGCACGCCGGCCCGACCCACAAGGCCGTGGAAGCCGGCGTTACGCTGCTGATCGCGTTGTTCGGCGCGATCGTCGTCTACGGCAGCCTGAAGGCCGGAATCAATTGGGGCGCGGAGGGACCGCGTGCCGGTTTCTTCCCGTTCTACATCGGGATCTTCATTATCGCCTCCAGCGCGATCAATCTCTGGAACGGGCTGCGTGACGGGGACGACGGGCTGTTCGCGGAGTGGGGGCAGTTGCGCCAGGTCCTGAGCGTCGTCATACCGACCGCGATCTATGTCAGCGTGATGCCGTTCACGGGCCTCTATCTCGCCTCCATCATCTTCATCGGCTGGTTCATGCGATGGCTCGGCAAATACCGATGGCTGGTGGTCATTGGCGTGGCGCTTGGCATGCCGATCGTCACCTACTTCATTTTCGAACGCTGGTTTCTGGTCCCGCTTCCCAAGGGACCGATCGAGGAATGGCTCGGGCTCTAGAATTCTCGTGTCGTTGGAATGGTCACATCGTTAGCTCAACGCTTGCAGGACTTGAAGCATGGAAGAACTCGTCAATCTTTTTCACGGCTTTGCGGTCGCCCTGCAGCCATTCAACATCATGGTGATGGTCCTGGGCATCGTGCTCGGCGTCATCATCGGCGTGCTTCCGGGATTGGGCGGCGCCAACGGCGTCGCCATCCTGTTGCCGCTGACCTTCAGCATGCCGCCGACATCGGCCATCATCATGCTGTCCTGCATCTACTGGGGCGCGTTGTTCGGCGGCGCCATTACATCCATCCTGTTCAACATACCCGGTGAACCCTGGTCGGTGGCGACCACGTTCGACGGCTATCCGATGGCGCAGCGGGGCAAGGCCGGCGAAGCGCTGACCGCCGCCTTCACCTCCTCGTTCGTCGGCGCGCTGTTCGCCGTCATCATGATCACGCTGGTCGCGCCGCTGGTCGCAAGCTTCGCGCTGCGGTTCGGCCCTGCGGAAAAATTTGCGGTCTATTTCCTGGCGTTCTGCAGTTTCGTCGGCTTGAGCAAGGAGCCGCCGTTCAAGACCATCGCCGCGATGATGATCGGCTTTGCGTTGGCGGCCGTCGGCCTCGATTCCATCACCGGACAATTGCGGCTGACGTTCGGGTCGACTGAACTGCTCAACGGCTTCGACTTCCTGATCGCCGTCATCGGCCTGTTCGGCATCGGCGAGATCCTGCTGACCATGGAAGAGGGTTTGGCCTTCCGTGGCGGCAAGGCGAAGATCGACCTGCGCGTCGTCCTGCAGACCTGGAAGGAAATGCCGAAGTACTGGGTGACGTCGCTGCGCTCCTGCCTGATCGGCTGCTGGATGGGCATCACGCCCGCAGGCGCCACGCCGGCGTCGTTCATGAGTTACGGCATCGCCAAGCGGGTCTCCAAGCACGGCCATAATTTCGGCAAGGGCGAAGTCGAGGGCGTGATCGCGCCGGAGACCGCGGCGCATGCGGCCGGTACCGCGGCGTTGCTGCCGATGCTGTCACTCGGCGTGCCGGGATCACCGACCGCGGCCGTGCTGCTCGGCGGCCTGCTGATCTGGGGCCTGCAGCCCGGCCCGATGCTGTTCGTCGAGCAGAAGGAGTTCGTCTGGGGCCTGATCGCCTCGATGTATCTCGGCAATCTCGTCGGCCTGATCGTCGTGCTGACCTGCGTGCCGATTTTCGCGGCCATCCTGCGCGTGCCGTTCAGCATCATCGCGCCGCTCATTCTGGTGCTCTGCGCGATCGGCGCCTATTCGGTCCACAGCTCGACCTTCGACGTGATACTGATGCTGGTATTCGGCGTGGTCGGTTATCTCCTGAAGAAGTGCAACTACCCCCTCGCCCCGCTGGTGCTGGCCATCGTGCTCGGCGACAAGGCGGAGGAGTCGTTCCGGCAATCGCTGCTCGGGTCGCAAGGCTCGCTCGGCGTATTCTTCTCGAACTCGCTGGTCGGCACGATCATGGTGCTTGGACTGATCGCGCTGTTCTGGTCCGCCATCCAGGAAGGCTATAGCCGCTTGCGTCCCCATTCGGTCGCCTGACGGCTAAAAATACCAGACACAAAAATTTTTCGACCTTGTAAAGCCGCCGGATCGTAAAGCGATCCGGCGGCTAAGTCTTTTTATCTGCAGCATTTTCTAAAAGGATCGAAAAAGAGACATCCACGAAAAAATCAATTAGCCTGCGACATCTAGTCAAGATTTCTCTTGTCTACTGGCATATCATATACCAAACTCCTTCCTTAGAGCTGTCGGGCGATAGAACAGCGCACATAGGAGGGAAGATGACGGACACAGTTCAAGGAGCGGCCCCTGCAGTAGCCCGCGTCAGCGATACCTACCGCTGGACGCAATTGGCGATCGGCGTCGCCGCCATGGTGATGATCGCGAACTACCAATACGGCTGGACATTCTTCGTCCCCGACATCCAGAAAAAATTCGGTTGGGATCGCGCGTCGATCCAGTGGGCGTTCACGCTCTTCGTCTTGTTCGAAACCTGGCTGGTGCCGGTCGAAGGCTGGTTCGTCGATAAATACGGCCCGCGCATCGTGGTTCTCGTCGGCGGCGTCCTCTGCGCCGTCGGCTGGGCGATCAACGCGCAGGCAGAAACACTCAACGGCTTCTATCTCGGCATGATCATCGCGGGCATCGGCGCCGGTGGCGTCTACGGCACCTGCGTCGGCAACGCGCTGAAATGGTTTCCCGACAAGCGCGGCCTCGCCGCCGGCATCACCGCGGCAGGCTTCGGTGCGGGCTCCGCGCTGACGGTCGCCCCGATCCAGGCGATGATCAAGGATTCCGGCTTCCAGACCACCTTCCTCTATTTCGGTCTCGGACAAGGCATCATCATCGTGCTGCTTGCCTTCCTGATGTTCGCGCCAAAGGCGGGACAGGTCCCGGCCGTGATCCAGAACGCCAACGTGATCCAGAGCCGCCGCAACTATGCGCCGACCGAGGTGATCCGCCAGCCGATCTTCTGGCTGATGTATTTCATGTTCGTGATCGTGGGCGCCGGCGGATTGATGGTCACCGCCAACCTCAAGCCGATCGCCGTCGACTGGAAGGTCGACAGCGTGCCGGTGACGCTGATGGCGGTAACGATGACCGCGGTGACATTCGCCGCGACCATCGACCGTGTCCTCAACGGTCTGACCCGGCCGTTCTTCGGCTGGATCTCCGACATGATCGGCCGCGAGAACACCATGTTCATCGCCTTCGGCATGGAAGGCGTCGGCATCTGGGCGCTGTACATGTGGGGCCACGATCCGATCTGGTTCGTGCTGCTGTCGGGCTTCGTGTTCTTTGCCTGGGGCGAGATCTACTCGCTGTTCCCCTCGACCTGCACGGACACGTTCGGCGCCAAATTCGCGACCACCAATGCCGGCCTGCTCTATACGGCGAAGGGCACGGCAGCCTTGCTGGTGCCGATCGCGAACTACATGCAGCAGTCTTCCGGCACCTGGGACAGCGTGTTCATTATCGCGGCGGGCGCCAACATCCTCGCCTCGCTGCTGGCGATCTTCGTGCTCAAGCCGTGGCGCAAGGTGGTGGTCGCGAACGCAAAGGCGTCCACCTAACCTGCACTACCCGACCCGACGACAAGCGCGCTCATCCCCCGGGATGGGCGCGCTTTCGCTTTGTGGGGCTCCTGAACCTGCATACCTGACGGTGGCTTCGCGCTAACGCGTCCACATCCTGCTCAAACCGTGCTCAGCAAAAGACTGGTCTCGCTGTTGGCGATGCCATCGATCATCCGCACCTCGCGAAGAAGCCTGTCAAAATCTGCGAGGCTCGCCGCCCGGATATCGGCGACAAGGTCCCAGTTGCCGTTGGTCGTGTGCAGCGCTGAAATTTCCGTCAGGCCGCGTAGCTTTCGAACGACCTGGGTGGTCGATTTGCCGACGACCTCGACCATCATCACGGCACGTATGGTATTGACGTCGTAATCCTCCCGTACGCGGACGGTGAAGCCGAGCAGCGTACCGGTCTCGATCAGGCGATCCAGCCGGTTTTGCACCGTGCCGCGCGCGACCCCCAGTGCGTCGGAAAGCTTGGTCAGTGAAGCGCGTCCATCGGTCCGAAGGTGGGCGATGATCCGGCGATCCAGACTATCCGGTGCATACTTTGCTGCGGCCATCTCTGCTCCAGAGTACAATTCGCGCAATAGGACTGTACAAATTGCCAAACTTTATGACCGAAATAGCACAAAACTGATATTTCGGCCAACATGTGCGGTCGCTATCCTTCGCCATCAAACATGTGCGATCGGAACCCGACAATGTCTTCGCCCCTTCCATCGGAAAAAGCGTTTGTGCCGTTCGTCAGCGTCGCGAACATGATGCGCCTCGTGCATCACATCGGCATCGAGACCCTGCTCAGCGAACTCACTGACGTCATCGAGGCAGATTTCCGTCGCTGGGAGTTGTTCGACAAGACGCCGCGCGTTGCATCTCATTCCGGCGAAGGCGTGATCGAGTTGATGCCGACCTCCGATGGCGAAATCTACAGCTTCAAATATGTGAATGGCCACCCGAAGAACATGGCGCAAGGCCTGCAAACCGTGACGGCCTTTGGCCTGCTGGCGGAAGTCTCGACCGGCTATCCCGTGCTGCTCACGGAAATGACGCTGCTGACGGCGCTACGGACCGCAGCCACCTCGGCCATGGCGGCGCGGCACCTCGCGCCCAGGGGTACCCGCACGATGGCGATGATAGGGAATGGCGCGCAAGCCGAGTTTCAGGCGCTCGCCATGAAAGTCGCGGTCGGCATCGATCATATCCGGCTCTACGACATCGATCCGCAGGCGACGGCAAAGACGGTTCGCAACCTTTCCGGCATGGGCCTGACTGTCACCGCCTGCACATCATCGCAATCCGCGGTCGAAGGTGCGGGGATCATCACCACCTGCACCGCCGACAAGTCGTATGCGACGATCCTGACGGACAACATGGTTGCGGCCGGGGTTCACATCAATGCCATCGGCGGCGACTGCCCGGGCAAGACCGAACTGCATCGCGATATCTTGCTGCGCGCCGATACCTTCGTGGAATATCCGCCGCAGACCCGCATCGAGGGCGAAATCCAGCAGATGGATGCAGATTACCCCGTCACTGAGTTGTGGCAGGTTATCACGGGACACGCGACCGGCCGCCGCGATGCAAACCAGATCACCCTGTTCGACAGCGTCGGCTTCGCAATCGAGGATTTCTCCGCCCTTCGCTATGTCCGTGACAAGCTCAGGGGCACGGGGTTTTACCAGGACCTCGACATTATCGCCGATCCCGATGAGCCCCGCGACCTGTTTGGCATGTTGCTGCGCGCAGGGCAGGCCTAGGATGGCAAGATACATTCCGTACTCCGTCCAGGCGCCTTCTGCGGTGATCATGGTTCGGCCGCACCACTTCACGGTGAATACCGAGACCGCCACCGACAATTTCTTCCAGGCCTGCCCGGACCCGCAGGATGACCTCTCCTTGACGGCCTACGCTGAGATCACCCAAGCGGCCGATACGCTTCGCAGCCATGGTGTGAACGTGCATCTGTTCGACAGCACCGGCACCGACACACCGGATGCGGTCTTTCCAAACAACTGGTTCTCCACCCACGCCGGCGGTCATGTGGCGATCTATCCGATGAAGGCTGTCAGCCGCAGGCGCGAGCGTCGCATCGACGTCATCGAAATGCTGAAGAGCCGTTATCGGGTGCAGGAGGTTATCGACTATTCGGGTCTCGAGCCCGACGGGCTGTTTCTCGAGGGGACCGGCGCCATGGTTCTCGATCATATCGACCGTGTGGCCTATGCGGTCCGCTCCGACCGCACCAATCCGATTGCGCTTGAGCGCTTTTCGACCCAATTCAATTTCGAGCCGATGGTCTTCGATGCGCGGGACGATAATGGAGTCGCGATCTATCACACCAACGTCCTGATGTGCATCGCGACCGACTTCGCCCTGATGGGACTGGACATGATGACTGACCTCACACGACGGCGGGAGATCGTTGCGAGGCTGGAGCGTTCCGGCCGCAGCGTTATCGCGCTCGCGAACGAACAGATTTCAAAATTCGCCGGCAACGCCCTGGAACTTCAGGGAAACGATGGTCGAATCCTGGCCCTCTCGACGACGGCGCTTGCCTCGCTTAATCAGGATCAGCTCGGCATGATCTCGGAAAGCGCCAAACCCGTCGCACTCGATATCCCCACGATCGAACGAGCCGGTGGTTCGGTCCGCTGCACGCTTGCAGGAATTCATCTGGCGCCGAGATAGACTGGCCTCTGGTATACCTGGTCGCTTCAGACCAGCTCTTCGTCACTGCCGGATCTCTCGCCCTCCCTCGCCAAATCTCCGATAATGTCAGTAATACTGCCTATTTCTGTGCACGACGCGTGCGCGATGCCTGGTTTTTTCCGTGTTGACTTATGGTATTATGTATACCAGAATTGCGCATAATCCACTCCAAGGAGGTTGCCATGCAAGTCGGAGATATCCTGCGCAAGAAAGCCGCCCGTGTCGCAACGGTTCGCATGAACGAGACGGTTGCCATCGCCGCGCAACTGATGCGCTCCAGCAATATCAGCGCGCTGGTGGTCAAGGATGTCGTTCGCACCGAGGGCAATACGGCCGTCGGCATGTTCACCGAGCGCGACGTGGTTCGCGCAATCGCCGAGTACGGCGCCGCCGGCGCCAATCTCAAGGTTTCGCAATTCATCTCGGTGCAGCAGCTGGTGTCGTGCAGTTCGCAGGATTCGCTCGAGCACGTTCGCCATCTCATGAACAGGCACCACATCCGCCATGTGCCGGTGCTCGAGAATTACAGCCTGATCGGGGTCGTCAGCATCCGTGACATCTCGACCGCGTTTGACGAGGAAGCCAACGCCCAGCTGGCCATTTCGGCCTGACATTCGTCCTGGGCCTCAGCGGCAACGCGCCGGTCCGAGACGACTTTTGCGCCGGCACCCCTTGACGCCGGAATTGTCAACCATTGGCTTTTGCGAAAGACCCCATGAAAATCTGTATCTACGGCGCCGGTGCGATCGGCGGCTATCTCGGTGTGCAGCTTGCGCGCGCCGGCGTCGATGTCAGCCTGGTGGCGCGCGGCGCCCATCTTGCCGCGATGCGCGCCAATGGGCTCAAGCTTTTGATCGGCGACGAGGAGCGCGTGGTGCATCCGCGCTGCACCGACAATCCGGCCGAACTCGGGCCGCAGGATTACGTCATCATCTGCCTGAAGGCGCATTCCATCACCGGCGTGCTGGAAGCCATGCAGCCGCTGCTCGGACCGCATACGCGCGTCGTCACCGCGGTCAACGGCATTCCCTACTGGTATTTCCACAAGCATGGCGGCGTCCATGAGGGTTCGACGCTGGAGAGCATCGATCCCGGCGGCCGGCAGTGGCGTGAGCTGACGCCGCAGCGCGCGATCGGCTGCATCGTCTACCCCGCGACCGAGATCGAGGCGCCCGGCGTGATCCGCCACGTCTATGGCGACCGCTTCCCGCTCGGCGAGCCTTCCGGCGAGGCGACCTCCGACGTGCAGCGGCTTTCCGACGCGTTCGTCAAGGCCGGGATGCAGGCGCCGGTGCTGGACCGGATCCGCGACGAGATCTGGCTCAAGCTGTGGGGCAATGTCTGTCTCAACCCGATCAGCGCCCTCACCCACGCCACGCTCGACGTGATCTGCTCCGATCCGGCGACGCGCGCGCTGTCGAAGGCGATCATGATCGAAGCGCAAACCATCGCGGAGAGTTTCGGCGTCAATTTCCGCGTCGACGTCGAACGCCGCATCGAAGGCGCCCGGAAAGTCGGCGCGCACAAGACCTCGATGCTGCAGGATCTCGAACGCGGCCGCCCGATGGAGATCGACCCGCTGGTCACGGTGGTGCAGGAAATGGGACGGCTGACCAAAATTCCGACGCCGGCGCTCGACGCCGTGCTGGCGCTGGTCGGCCAGCGCGCCAATATCGCCGGGCTCTATGACGGCAATGTCCGCCCGGCCGAAACAAATGCGCCGGCCTTCGCATGACGAAATGGGGGAAGCTGCTGTGTGATTGTAATGCCGATGGACTTGCGATAAGCACGGCCGCTCCTCGCCCGAAGAGCTGCCCCAGGTGATGTAAGGCCTGCTCCGTTTTCTCCGCCTCCAAGCGCGGCGGACGGAAAATCTTAAGGCCAGGCGTGGGGCGAAACGTCAAAGAAAAACCCAGCACAAGTAGTGGAAGAGAGAACATGGCGCGTAACATTCTGATCCTTGGAGCTTCCTACGGTTCATTGCTGGGAACGAAACTGCTGATGGCCGGTCACAACGTGACCCTGGTTTGCCGGAAGAAGACGGCCGAACTGATCAACCGCGAGGGCACCGAGGTTCGCATCAAGCTGCGCGACGAGAAGGTGCACCGGGCGATCTTTTCGCGCGACCTGCCGGGCAAGCTGGACGCAGTCACGCCTGCCGAGGTCGCCCTGTCCCGCTACGACCTGGTTGGCCTTGCGATGCAGGAGCCGCAATACACCAACCACACCATCCGCGTTCTGATGATCAAGATCGCCGAGGCGAAGCTGCCTTGCCTGTCGATCATGAACATGCCGCCGCTGCCCTATCTCAAACGGATCCCGGCGCTGGCGGACATGGACCTCGAAGAGGCCTACACCAACGCGCTGGTTTGGGAGCGCTTCAAGCCGGGACTGGTGTCGCTGTGCTCGCCCGATCCGCAAGCCTTCCGCCCGCCGGAAGAGGCGGCGAATATCCTTCATGTCGGCCTGCCGACAAACTTCAAGGCAGCGGCATTCGAAGACGAGAAGCACAACCAACTGCTGCGCGAGCTGGAAGCCGACATCGATGCGGTGAAGCTGGATGGCCAGGACGTTCCGGTCAAGCTCAAGGTGTTCGACTCGCTGTTCGTCCCGCTGGCCAAATGGTCGATGCTGCTGACCGGCAATTACCGCTGCATCACGCCGAACGAGCCGCAGTCGATCCGCGACGCGGTGCATGGCGATCTGAAACTGTCGCGATCGATCTATGAGCATGTCGATGGTATCGCGCGGCGTCTCGGCGCCGACCCGGTAGATCAGGTGCCGTTCGAGAAATATGCCAAGGCGGCGGAAAGCCTGCTCAAGCCGTCATCGGCGGCCCGCGCCGTGGCCGCTGGCGCGCCGTTCATCGAGCGGGTCGACCTGCTGGTCAAGCTGATTTCGCATCAGCTCGACGCGCCCAACGCCGAGATCGACAACACGGTGCAGGTGGTCGATCAGAAGCTGAGCGAGAAGATCGTGGGGAGCGGATCCGGCTCGGCCTGATCGGCGCCATCGCGGTTCGAGAATAGCGCCATTGTCTTCTATCGGTGTGGCAGGCGCCGTGATGTCGTTGTCGCTCTTGTGATGCAAGAAGCGACTTCGCTCGGTCGGCTTAGGCGACACCCGTCAGCGCCGGCCATGCCTTCATGGCGTCGTGGGCGATCCGCATGAGCGTTGCGCGGGTCGCGCCGTCCCGGGCTTGAATGGCCATGCCTTGCTGCACCGTCACGTAGAAGGTCGCCACTGCGCGGGCGTCCGTCTTGGCCGGCAGTTGCCCCGCCGATACGGCCAGCTTCAAACGGTTTTCCAGACCATCGATGTTGGCGGCGCGGTCATTGCGCAGCCCATCACAGAGCCCTTCATTGGCCGCAGCCGGCGTGAGGCCCGACAGCACGACCATGCATCCGCGCGGTTTTCCGCGCCGGGTGAAGGTCACGGCGCTGGTGGTGAGATAGGCCTCCACTGCATCCCGGATTGCGGGGGCGGCGTCCATCGCCGCGAGGATTTCCGGACCCTCGGTGGCCTTGTAATGCGTCACCGCCTCCTGGAAGAGCGCTTCCTTGGAGCCGAACGCCGCATAAAGACTGGGTGACGCAATGCCCATCGCGTCGGTCAGATCGGAGATCGAACTCCCCTCGTAGCCTCGAGCCCAAAACACTTCCATCGCGCGCGCCAGCGCCTTCTGGCGATCAAAACCCCGAGGCCGGCCACGGTCGGCCATGATGCCATCCTTTTCTGTATCGATCACTATATAATTCATTTGACAGCGCCCGTCCAGTGGGACAGTATCCATTTCTGTAACGATCAACACAGAATGGAAAAACCCATGTCACGTCTTGAAGGAAAGCGCGCGCTTGTCACAGGCGGCAGTCGCGGAATTGGCGCTGCGATCGCCCTGCGCCTGGCCGATGAGGGAGCGGATGTCGCCCTCACCTACGAGAAGTCCCGTGATCGAGCCGAGGCCGTGGTCGCCCGGATCGAGGCGCTAGGCCGAAAGGGCCTCGCCATCGCCGCGGACAGCGCCGATCCGGTGGCGGCGAAATCCGCCGTCGACCGCACCGCCGCCGAACTGGGCGGGCTCGACATCCTGGTCAACAGCGCGGGCATCGTGCGAGGAAATGGCCCGATCGAGACCTGGACGCTCGAGGATATCGACCGCACGCTGGCGGTGAACGTCCGCGGCGTCATCCTCGCCACCCAGGCTGCCGCGGCTCATCTGTCCAAGGGCGGCCGTGTCATCACCATCGGCAGCAATCTCGCCGAGCGGGTGCCTCAGCCGGGCATCACCCTTTATGCGGCGTCGAAGTCGGCCCTGCTCAGCTTCACCCGTGGCCTCGCTCACGATTTGGGCCCGCGCGGCATCACCGTGAACCTGGTTCATCCCGGCTCGACCGATACCGACATGAATCCTGCGACGGGCGAAGGCGCTGATTTCCAGCGAAGCCGGATGCCGATCCCGGAATACGGCAAGCCGGAGGACATCGCTGGTATTGTCGCGTGGCTCGCCAGCGAGGAAGGCCGGTTCGCCAACGGCGCCGGGTTTACCGTCGACGGCGGAGCCAACGCGTGAGCCGGGCGGCGAGCGATCACAAGGCGCTTCGCCGCACCGTTCCCTTGCTGGCCTTGGTCACCGCAATTGTCGTGGCCATTGAGTTCGTCGTGGTCGGCCTTCTGCCGTCGATGGCTCGTGATCTAAGGATCAGTCTGGCCGCCGCGGGCGGACTGGTGTCGGCCTTCGCGCTTTCGGCTGCGCTGCTGGGACCACTGCTCACCCTGGCCGCCACGCGTATTCAGCCGCGTCGCACTCTGTCGGCGGTCGCGACGATTTTCGGGATTGGCAATCTCTTGGCGGCCGCGGTGCCGAGTCACGGGCTCCTGCTGGCAGTCCGGATTGTCGAAGGAGCAATCCTGCCGGTTTTCGTGAGCGTCGGCGCCGGCGTGATCGCAATCCTCGCCAGTTCCGAACGCCAAGGTCGAGCGATCGCTCAGGTGAACATCGGCACTATCGCCGGCCTCGTCTTCGCCGTTCCCGCCGGGGTGGCGCTGGGGACATCGGCGGATTGGCGAGCTGTTTTCGCAGGCCTGGGTGTCTTGGCGCTGGCCGGCGCCGCCGCGCTGGCGATCGGGCTTCCGACCGTTTCCACCTCATGCCGGCCCAATGTCGGACAGCAGGCGATGATCCTGCGATCGCCGCTCGTCCTCGGTCACCTCGTTCTCTCCGCGACGGTGTTCGCCGCCATGTTCGCATCCTATGCTTATCTGGCCGCGATCCTGGAGATTGAAGCCGGCTACCGCGGCGTGCAGGTTGCGGTGCTGTTGATGGGATTCAGCGCCATTGGTTTGATCGGCAATGCCATCGGCGGCCGCGTGGCGGACAGGCGACCGACCGAGGGCACGGTGGCGGCGCTCCTGGTCGTGACCTTCGCCGTGGGTGCCATCTCGGTGGCCGGCGGCCACAGCTGGTCGTTCCTTCCCCTGCTGGCGCTCTGGGGCGCGGGCCACGCCGCCGGATTCGTCCTCTGCCAGGTCCGCGTGATGTCGGCCGCCGACCAGGCCCCGGCCTTTGCGATGTCGCTCAATATCGCGGCCTGCAATCTCGGGATCGCTGTCGGCGCCGTGACCGGGGGCGCCCTGATCGAGGCCTCTGGCCTGAGAATGTTGGGAGTCGGCACCGCAGCCTTCGCGGCCTTGGCCGTTAGTTCGGCGGTGATCATCCAGCGGATCGACCAGCTGCGGCGCGCGGCGTCAAAGGTGCAAGCCGGCAGCTAAGCCTCCAGCCAGGCGCGTAAAGATCGCCAGCATTTTCGAGCCAGGCGCATCGCGGGCTTCGTCGCGAAACTCGTCATGCCCGGCCTCGTGCCGGGCATCCACGTCTTCGCTTCACGCGATCAAGAAAGACGTGGATGGCCGGGCATAGGCGAGCGGAAGCGACGCCGTCCTACGGACGGCTATGCCCGGCCATGACGAAAATCAAATCATCAGAAAATCGGCGTCGGGGACGGCTGGCCGATCCAGGGATTCCAGGTGACCGTTCCCGGGGGATAGCCGCCGAACGGGGGCTGCGTCGTGCAGCCGATGATGACGACCTTGTCGCCGAAGAGGCCGCCGCCGATGCGGCCGCCGCTGACGGTCTCGAGTTGCGCGAGGCTGAGGATTTCGCAGTCAGCGCCCGTGTTCTGATTCAGGGAATTGCTCATGATCATCCTATCCGTTCGCTAGAGTGGTTGATGTTCCGGGCATAAGCGGCCCGTGGTCGCAACTTGCCCCAGCGCTCCCGGACGTACCGTGATTTTGATCACCCAGAAATTGGCATCGCCGGCGCCCCAATCATCGCAGCGAAATGATGTCCGAATGTTCCGCTCTGCGGAAACAACAGCCGCGCTTTTGCATGCTGGCGATGCCCTCACCCCCGCCCGCCCCCGGTAGACTTTTGCGCCTGCTGACGGCATCCTGCCCCTCGAAATCCAACAAAAACGCGCGTGGCTCGGCCCGCGCCCGGAAAACAAAGGGCAGGACATGATCAAGACGCGGTTCACCGAAATGTTTGGCGTTGAGCACCCGATCGTCCAGGGCGGGATGCAATGGGTGGGGCGGGCCGAGCTCGTCGCCGCCGTCGCCAATGCCGGCGCACTCGGCCTGATCACCGCGCTGACGCAGCCCACCCCGGAAGACCTCACCAAGGAAATCGCGCGCTGCCGCAACCTCACCGACAAGCCGTTCGGCGTCAACCTCACCATCCTGCCCGCGATCAAGCCGCCGCCTTACGCGGAATACCGCCAGGCCATCATCGAGGCCGGCATCAAGATCGTGGAAACCGCCGGCAATAAGCCGCAGGAACACGTCACCGAATTCAAGAAGTACGGCATCAAAGTCATTCATAAATGCACCAGCGTTCGCCACGGGCTGTCGGCGGAGCGGATGGGCGTCGATGCGCTTTCGATCGACGGCTTCGAATGCGCCGGCCATCCCGGCGAGGACGATACCCCGGGCCTCATTCTGATTCCGGCGGCCGCCGACAAGATCAAGATTCCGATGATCGCCTCCGGTGGTTTCGGTGACGGCCGCGGCCTGGTCGCAGCGCTGGCGCTCGGCGCCGAGGGCATCAACATGGGCACGCGCTTCATGTGCACCAAGGAAAGCCCGATCCACCAGCTGGTGAAGGAGCGTATCGTCGCCAATGACGAGCGCGAGACCGAGCTGATCTTCCGCACCATGCGCAACACCTCGCGCGTCGCCAAGAACATGATCTCGACCAAGGTGGTGCAGATGGAAAAGGAAGGCGCAAAATTCGAGGATGTGCGCGAACTCGTCGCCGGCGCGCGCGGCAAGATGGTCTACGCGTCAGGCGATGCCGATGAGGGCATCTGGTCGGCCGGCCAGGTCCAGGGCCTGATCCACGATATCCCGACCTGCGCCGAACTGGTATCGCGGATCATGCGCGATGCGGAGGCCATTATCCGCAGCCGCCTCGAAGGCATGATGTCGGGCGCGTCGCGTCAGGCCGCGGAATAGGCGCGGCTGCGCTTCACCTCTCCCGCTCTTGCGGGGGAGGTCGGATCGCATCGACAGATGCGATCCGGGTGGAGGAACTCTCTCCACACGGGCAGTCTCACTCGCGGCACCACCCCCACCCCAACCCTCCCCCGCAAGTGCGGGAGAGGGAGAAAAAGAGAAGCCCATGAAAGCCTACGTCTACGGCGCCAACGGCGCTGAAATCACCGACGTCGCAAAGCCCTCGCCAAAGGGCACGCAGGTGCTGGTCAAGGTCAGCGCCTGCGGCCTCAACCGCGCCGATCTCGGCATGACCAAGGGTCATGTGCATGGCGCGGCCGGCGGCGTCGGCACCGTGCTCGGCATGGAATGGGCCGGCGAAGTCGCCGAGCTCGGGCCGGACGCCAGGGGCGTCAAAATCGGCGACAAGATCATGGGCTCGGGCGGCGCGGCCTTCGCCGAATACACGCTGGCCGATCACGGCCGGCTGTTCCGCGCCCCCTCCAACATGAACTTCGAGGAAGCCGCCACGCTCCCCGTCGCGCTCGCCACCATGCACAACGCTGTGGTGACCAATGGCGCGCTGCAGGCCGGCCAGACCGTGCTGATCCAGGGCGCCTCCTCCGGCGTCGGGCTGATGGCGATGCAGATCGCAAAATACAAGGGCGCCAAACTCGTGATCGGCTCCTCCACGGACGCGATGCGCCGCGGCCGACTGAAGGAATTCGGCGCCGACCTCGCGGTGGATTCCTCTGATCCTGGCTGGGTCGACGAAGTGCTGAAGGCGACGGGTGGCGAAGGCGTCGACCTGATCGTCGATCAGGTCTCGGGGTCGGTCGCGAACCAGAACCTCAAGGCGACCAAGGTCAAGGGTCGCATCGTCAATGTCGGCCGGCTCGGCGGCACCCATGCCGATTTCAATTTTGATCTCCACGCCGCGCGCCGCATCCATTATATCGGCGTCACCTTCCGCACCCGCACCATCGAGGAAGTCCGCGAGATCTTTGACGAGGTCCGGAAAGACATCTGGCCGGCGGTGGAATCGCGAAAACTGCAGTTGCCGATCGACAAGGTTTTTCCCTTCGCCGAGATCGGCGCGGCGTTCGCGCACATGGAAGCCAACAAGCATCTGGGGAAGATCGTGGTGACGCTGTAGGACGCTTGTAGGGTGGGCAAAGGCGTTCTTCACGCCGTGCCCACCATCTTGAGCTACAATTTTCCCTGCTTCGAATGGTGGGCACGTTGCGCTTGCCCACCCTACGTGCCAAGGCCACCGCAATGACCTCAGCCAAACCCCACACCATCCACGATGGCGGCCGCTACTTCGAAGGGCCGCGCTGGCATGCGGGCCGGCTGTGGTTCGTCGACTGCATGGAGCGGACGCTGCTCAGCCTTGCTCCCTCAGGCGAATGCGAGCAGCACGCGAAATTCGACGACACGCCGTGCGGCCTCGGGGTGCTGCCGGACGGCAGGCTGATCGTGCTGACGATGTTTCAAAAACGCTTGCTGGCCTTTTCCGACGGAAAGCTGTCGCTCTACGCCGACCTGTCCGACATCGCGACCGGCACGATCGATGACATGATCGTCGACGGGCTCGGCCGCGCCTATGTCGGCGATCTCGGCTTCGACCTGCCGCCGCCGCCGGATCGCGGCGCGCCCGGCCGCATCATCCTGGTGATGCCTGATGGCGCCAGGCGCGTGGTGGCCGACGGATTGCGGTTTCCCAACGGCATTGCGGCCTCGCCCCAAAACGACCGGCTCGTCGTGGCCGAGATGGATGGCGCGTGCCTTGCCGATTACGACATCGCACCCGACGGCGGTTTGAAGCTTCGCGGCCGCTTCGGCAGCATGAAATCGCCCGACGGCATCTGCCTCGACGCTGATGGCGCGGTGTGGGTCGCGGCCTTCGAGGAGGACGCCTTCATCCGGCTCGACCGCGAGGGCCGCGAATTGCAGCGCATCGAAGTGCCCGGTCGCCGGGCGCTTGCCTGCGTGCTCGGCGGCCCCGAGCACAAAACCCTGTTTTGCCTGAGCGCCGCGACGTCGTACGAAGAGTTGCGGCAACGGAAATCGTCGTCGCGGATCGATGCCGTCGAGGTGGAGATTCCGGGCGCGGGTAATCCCTGAGCGCAGACGCGCGCACCGAACCAACGTTCAAGTGGCCCCGAAACCTGGATCAGGCCGTTGGATCAAACCACCGGAGCGGCGATTCTTTCCTTCAGTTCGCTGCAGGTTTTGCGAACCTCCGCCGTCATCAGCGAACAGTCCTCGATCTGAACGAAGATGCGCTTGGCCTCCTCGCGGTAGCGGGCTGCGGTTTCCTTCATCTCCTGGGTCACGGCGAGCGCATCGCGGGTCATCGCCTCGCACTGCTTGACGCGCTCGATCAGTTCCGCGCCCATCGCCTCGATGTCCTTCGCGGCAGCTTCGTATTCGCGGACAATGGCTTCCGCCGTCAGCTTGCCGATCTCCGTGGCCCCCTCGCGGTGCTCGACGTAATCAGGCATCGACGCGGTGTCCGGCATCGACACGGTCGGCTCATGCACCCTTGGCGGCGCGAACGTGACAGGCCGCCGCTCGTGGACCGGCGGACTTCTTCGAAACTCCGCTTCGATTTCGCCCTCCAGGTCAATGACGCTGGAGACACGCTCTACTATAGACTGTACCATCACTACTACTCCCTTTGTCCAAAAGTGAGTCTTCGTAATCGAGTTTAATCAGACTCCACCTCTTTGGGCGCTGTGCGCCCGCGCTCTTGCTTGAGGGCGAAGAGAATATCGCCAAAATTCAGGCAGTTCTACTGCAACCGACGCCCTTTGTTCACTAAACGTTCCTACCCCTGAATTGCCGACTACGTTGCTCAACTTAGGTTTCGTCGGCACTGGATTTGCAGAAGCTCATGCATTCCCCGCGGATGCCTTGCACGCTGGCCGTGACCTCGGTGGCACGCGCTTCCCGGTTGCCGGACACCGCCGACCTTCAGCGAAACCGCGCCCGATGCCGCCGCCGGGAACCACACAACGGGCAAGACATTGACCTTCCATGAAAATGGCCAAGGCAATCCGCCAGCAGGCAGCCACCGCGGAGCGGGTCGCGGCGAGCACCGTTGACGCCTATGTCGCCGACCAGATGAAATCGCTGGCGCGGGCCTTTCGGACCCAGGCCGAGATCATCAAGAAGAAGCAAAAGAAAAAGAAGAAGAGATGAGCTTTTCCATCAAAGCCAAGTGTCAGCACGGCGAACTGATCCATCGCAGGAAGACTGCAGAAGCAGCGCTCAAGAAAGCGCGGGAAATGTCGCGAGCCGGCTGTTATGACATCTACATAACCACGCCCGAAGGACGGGATTACCACTCGTCCGAGTTCGCGGAGTTGCCTCGCACGCCCAAAGTGCGACCCGTTCGGAAATCGCATCCAACTCACAAGCCGGATACGCCGTGACGTGCCCGGGTCGATGACTCCGAATCCTTTGGCTCGCGCGCAGCGCTGAGGAACCATTTGGCGGCGGATCGATTGGCTGGGAATGATCCGGAGTTCAAACCATGGCCGATGACATCCCGACACAGCCGTTTATTTACGAAGGCCTCGACCCGGTCCCTGAATCCAGGTCCAGGATCGAGTCCAAGATCGAATCCACCTTCGAGGAGGTCTCTGACGCCGTCAAAGGCGCGGCCAGCCGGGTCGGCGACGCCATCGAGACCGGCCGAAAGCCCGGCATGCCGCTAAGCATCCTTAGCAACATTGCACGTGAAGCTCCGCTCGGTTCTCTCCTGGTCGCCTTCTTGCTCGGCGTCGCGGTAGCCAGGCGACGGTGAGGAAAAATTCATGGCTGACAAATCAACATTTACCGCCGACGAATGGAAAACGCTTTTGGAAAGCGTGATGGCACCGGGCCTTGCCGTAACGGCCGCCGAGCCAAGCGGGCTTTGGGGACTGCTTCAGGAGAGTTTCGCAAGCGGAAAAATGCTGGCGAAGACGAAGATGGACACAGGCTCCAATCCACTCATCAAGGCTGTGGTCGATGACTTCGCAACAAGCGAGGGGCGAGCCGTGGCGCGCGACGGCTTGAAGGAAAGTCTCAGCGGCAAAAAACCCTCCGAGGTCAAGACGGCCTGCATCGACATCCTGCAAAAAGTCGACGGCGTTCTAGGCGCCAAAGCGCCCGGCGACGCTGCCGCGTTCAAGAACTGGTTGCGCGAGATCAGCCAACAGGTCGCCGAGGCATCCACCGAGGGTGGATTTCTCGGTATCGGCGGTGTTGTGGTCAGCGATACCGAGAAGGCGACGCTTGCTGAAATCTCCAGCGCACTCAAACTGCCGGCTTAAGCACCTCAATGGCCCCGCTTGACCAGCGGGCATTCGCTATTCGCCAGGTCGGAGTAAACCTCGCCGCTCGGAACCTTTTCAAGGACGTTGTAATATTCCCACGGCGCCTTGACGTCCGACGGATCCTTGACCTGGACCAGGTAGAAGTCGTGCACGAGCTTGCCGTCCTCGCGCACCTTCGCGCCTCTTGCGTAGAAATCGTCAACCGGCATCGAACGCATTTTCTCCAGGACCGGATCGGTTGCATCGCTACCAACCGCTGCGACGGCTTTCAGATAGTGACTGACGCCTGAGTAAACCGCCGCTTGCGGTGCCGTGGGCATTGTGCCGCGCAGCTTGAAGAAGCGTTGGCCGAAGGCTCTGGTTTCGTCGTCGAGCGCCCAGTACCACGCCGTGAGGGTCGTCAGGCCTTTTGCAATCTTCGGGCCCATGGCATGAACGTCGGTGAGGAACATCAGCTCGGCCACGGGCTTTTGCTTGCCCGTGTTCATGCCGAACTCGTTCCATTGCTTCATCAAGGTCACCAGCTGCTCACCGGCATTGGCGAAGGCGATGGCCTTGGCTCCGGAGGCCTGGGCCTGCAGAATGAAGGAACTGTAATCCGCGGTGCCGATCGGGTGATACACCGCGCCGAGCGACTTGCCTCCTGTTGCCGCGAGCACGCGCTGCGACTCCAGCACCATGTTCTTGCCGAACGCGTAATCAGCCGCAATGAAGAACCACGTATCGTAGCCCTGGCTGACCAGGGTGCGGATCGGCCCCGACACCAGATTGTAGGAATCGTGAAGCCAGGCCAGGCCGTTCCGGGAACATTGCTTGCCGTTGAGTTCGGTGGTCGCCACGGCTGAATAGACCGCAATCTTGTTCTTGTCGCGGGCCAGTGACTGGATGGCGAGGCCAACGGCCGAGTTGGACACGTCGGCGACCATGTCGACGCCATCGACGTCGAACCATTTCCGGACAATGCCGACGCCGATATCAGGTTTGTTCTGGTGGTCGGCGGCAATGATCTCGACCTTGATCGACGGTACCAATTTCTGGAAATCTTCCGCCGCCATTTTGGCGGCAGCGATCGAACCTGGCCCGCTCAAGTCAGACAATGGCCCGGTCTGGTCATTGATGACGCCGATCCGGACGACGCCACCGGAGAGTTCGGCCGCGCGAGCGACCGGCAAGGATCCGATCAGTGCCCCGGAGAGCAAAACAGCAGCGACCTTGAACATCAATCTTCCCAGGTTCGTGCGGCCGCTGCAAATCATGCAAGTACCTTTCCAAAAAATGGCGCCATGTTTCCTGCCGTCTAGCTGATGGCTCAAGCAGCCGTCATCGCTTTCGATTTGAGCTTCAAGGCAGCCTTCTGGACCGCCGCCGCGCGCTTGCGAAGCCAGGGTTCGGCCTCAAGGCGCATTTGGGAAAGCATCTCGGGCGGCGCATTCTGCACGGTGATATCGAACGGCGGCTGCGGTTGGTATTCCAGCATGAGTTGGAGTTTCTTTGCGACTTCTTCGCCGCACAGCTCCGATGCAACCTGAAAGCCGAAATCAATTCCGGCGGTAACGCCGCCGCCGGAAATGCGGTTACGGTCGATCACGACACGTTCGTCGACCGCGATGGCGCCAAAGGCGGCAAGCTGCTCGCTCATCAGCCAGTGGCAGGCCGACTTGTATCCGTCGAGCAGGCCGGCGGCGCCGAGGATCAGGCAGCCTGCGCAAACCGAGGTGACGTAGCGCGCCGATCCGCCCTTGTCGCGAACGAACGCAATGACCTCGTCATCGCCCAGGAAGTCGACCAGCCCCGGGCCGCCACCGATGCAGAACACATCCAGATCCGGGCAGTCGGCAAAAGTCGTGGTCGGCAGCAGCGGCAGGCCGACGTCGCTGATGACGGGTTCGATGCGTTTCCAGAGCAGATGCATGCGAACGTTCGGAAGGCGGGCAAAGACTTCGAAAGGCCCGGTGACATCCAGTTGGGTCATCCCGGGAAAGAATAGAAGTCCGATCTCGATCGGCTTGCCAGACATCGTGCACCCCTCTGTTGAACAAGAGGATGTTGACAGGCGAGACCGTTTGCCGAAATGTCATAATACACGCATTTCCTGCCAAAACCGCACGAAGAGATTTCCTGACAAGGCCCGCTCATGGCTTCGACCGCCCGCCGTCTGGTCTTCGTCCTGTTCGAGGATTGCCTGCTGCTCGACTTTGCCGGGCCGCTGCAAGCCTTTGAGCTTGCCTGCGAAACATCCGAGGCCGGCCGTGCGCCCTATGTCTGGCAGATCTGCTCGTTAAAGGGTGGTCCGGTCAAAACCTCGTCCGGCCTGGAGGTGATGACATCAGCCCTCGCCGACTGCGACCGCAAAGATATCGACACCCTCATCGTCGGTGGCGGCCCCGGCGTTCATCGAGCTTCGGCGGAGGCCGCGCTGGTCGAGTGGTTTCGTATCGCGGCGCCGAACGCAAGACGCGTCTGCTCCGTCTGTACCGGCACCTTTGTTCTGGCTGCGGCCGGCCTGCTTCACGGGCGGCGCGCGGTCACCCATTGGGGCTCCTGCGAGATGCTCAGGGCGCAATACCCCGACGTTTCGGTGTTGGTCGATCCGGTCTTTGTTCACGACCGCGGAATCTGGACGTCCGCGGGTGTGACGGCAGGCATCGATCTGGCGCTCACCTTGCTTGAAGATGATCTCGGGCACCGCGAAGCCATGCGCATCGCACGCCGGCTGGTCGTGTTTCTGAAGCGGCCCGGCGGGCAGGCCCAGTTCAGCGTACCGCTAACGCTGCAGTCGTCCGAAGACAGCGCGTTCGAAAATATCTCGACCTGGATGCAGGACAATCTCCGCCGCGATTTGCGCGTCGAGAGTCTGGCCGAACGCGTCGGCATGAGCCCCCGCACCTTCGCACGCGTGTTTCGGCAAAAGACCGGCCGGACGCCGGGCAAGGCCGTGGAAGAGCTTCGCGTCGAAGCCGCCCGCAGGGCATTGGAAGAATCCGTCGCCAGCATCAAGGAAATCGCCGCGCGCGCGGGATTTCAAAGTGAAGAGCATTTGCGGCGTGCGTTTCGGCGCAGGTTGAACGTGCTGCCGCAGGATTATCGGGTGCGGTTTTATCAGGGGGAGAGGCAGTGAGTGCGCGTATGGCGGAATAGCGTAGCGTAATCCGCGTTCTTGCTTGAAAATGCAGCGGCGGATTTCGCCTTCGGCTAATCCGCCCTCCACGCTCACCTGTGTGCTCGGCGGCCCCGAGCGCAAAACCCTGTTTTGCCTGAGCGCCGCGACGTCGTACGAAGAATCGCGGCAACGGAAGTCGTCGTCACGGATCGATGTGGTTGAGGTGGAAGTGGCGGGTGCGGGTAATCCCTGAGCGTCGACGGGACTTCCGCGTCAAGCCATGTGGCGCAATAGCAACACGCCCTGGGAAACGCCCTTCATGACGCCTGTTGGTCGCTCCAGTTGTCCGAATCCATTCGTCGGATGCGCCGCGTCTGCTTAAGGTCGGGATGCCGTAAGCTCATCACAGCTTCCGACAAGGGCTGGCATGTCGGAAATCGTTGAAACGCGTGGTGCGCTTTGTGCCGATGCCGACCGGCCGCATTGGGCACGGCGCTTCAGGACGCGCGCGACACGACCGGGCTTTGGACGCGTCAGCATTGTCGGGCTGCTGCTGGCCCTCTTGCTTACCGTCTTCGGCTCGCAGGCCGCACTGGCGCAGATCGCCGATCTTGCCATGACGAAGACGGTGTCCGATCCGACCCCGAACGTCGGGGATGTGGTGAGCTTCACGGTCACCCTTGGCAATGCGGGACCGGACGGTGCCACCAACGTCAGTGTGCAGGATCTGCTTCCCGCCGGCCTGACCTTCGTGAGCGCCGCTCCGAGCCAGGGAAGCTATGCATCGGGTAGCGGTATCTGGGACGTGGGTTCGGTTGCGGTCGGCGCGCCGGCAACACTGCAATTGGTGGCCACCGTTGCCAGCGCCACTGCGCAAACCAACACGGCGTCGATCGCAGCCTCCGATCAGTTCGACCCCAGCGGCGGGAATAATTCCGCGTCCGCGACGGTCACACCGCAGACCGCCGATCTGTCGCTCACCCACACGGTGTCCAATCCGAGCCCGATCGTCGGGGATGTGGTGACGTTCACGGTCACCCTGGGCAATGCGGGACCGAATGTTGCCACCGACGTCCGTGTGCAGGATCTGCTGCCCGCCGGCCTGACCTTCGTGAGCGCCACTCCGAGCCAGGGAACCTACAGCGACATTACAGGTATCTGGACAGTGGGAACGGTCGCGCCCGGCACACCACAAACACTGGCGTTGCAGGCCACCGTCACCACCACCAATCCGACCACGAACACGGCGACGATCTCGCAAAGCGATCAGTTCGATCCCGCTACCGGCAACAATGCCGCGGGCGCAACGGTCACGGCGCACAATGCCAACGCCGACCTGTCGGTCACCAAGACCGCCCCGGCGACCATCCAGCCGGGGCAGAACATCACCTACACGATCACGGTGACCAATGCCGGGCCCGAGCCGGCCGTCACCGTTACGGTGAACGACACGCTGCCCGCGGGCCTGACCTTCGTGAGCGCCACGCCGAGCCAGGGCATCTTCGCCGCCGGTGTGTGGACGGTGGGAACGGTCGTCACCGGCACCCCGCAAACGCTGACGCTCACGGCGACGGTCAACGGGGCGCTGGCTGTCGGCACCGTCCTGACCAACGTCGCCACGGTGGCGAGCGCCACGCCCGATCTGAACGCCGGCAACAACAGCGCGAGCGTGTCGACGACGGTGACCACCTCCGCAGCGACGACGACGGCACTGACGTCTTCGCTCAATCCGGTCGCGTTCGGTCAAGCCGTGACGTTCACCGCCACGGTTTCGGCAGGCGGCGCGACAGGCAATGTCACGTTCAGGGATGGCGCGACGGTGCTGGCCACCGTGGCGCTCGGCGGAGCGGCGACGGCAACCTTCACCACCTCGTCGCTAGCCGTCGGCGCGCATGCGATCACCGCGACCTATAATGGCGATGTGAATTTCCTCGCCAGCACATCGCCCGTGCTGACGCAGACGGTCGGCACGACGGCCACGGCGGCGGCGCTGGTGTCCTCGCTCAACCCGAGCGAATTCGGCAAACAGGTGACGTTCACCGCCACGGTCACCAGCAGCGCGGGAACGCCGACCGGCACGGTGATTTTCAGCGACGGTGGCGTCGCGATCGGCACCGCCACGCTGGCGGCCGGCATTGCGTCCCTGACGACCTCGACGCTCACGGTCGGTTCGCACACCATCACGGCGAGTTATGGCGGTGCCGCGACTTTCGGTCCCGCGACGTCACCGGCACTGAGCCAGACCGTCAACACGCCCGCCGACAGCGTGAAGCTGCGCGCGTTGCAGGTTTTGGTGACGCCGATCGTGGCCCAGGTTTCCGGGCAGGCGATCTCCGGCGCCATCGACAGCGCGATCGGCGAGGCCTTTAGCGGCGGCGGCGCCTTCATCTCACCGAGCGCCAGCGGTGTGCGTTTCAATTTCGCCGCCGATCCCGACGCGCAGCCGGCGAATGGCTCCATCCGTTCCACCGATCCCTTTACCGGCGCCGGCGGGACATTGGCCAACAATGGACGAAGCTTCCAGCCGGGCCAGCCTGCGCGCATCGAGGACGCGTTCAATGCGATCGGCTATGCGCCGTCCACCAAGGCGCCGCCGCTCCGTGTCGCCGAGCCGAAGGAATGGCTGGGCTGGGCCGAAGTGCGCGGCGCGACGCTCGATCGCTGGGGCAGTTCGTCAGCCGTGCCCGGCGCCACCGTCGTCTACGGCAACCAGATCAACCTGCTGGCAGGTCTGACCCGCAGGTTCACACCCAACTTCGTCGCCGGCGTACTCGGCGGCTACGAGACCTTCGACTATCGTTCCGATGCGCTCTCGGGCCGGCTGAAGGGCGACGGCTGGACCGTGGGCTCCTATCTCGGCTGGAAGATAACGCAAGGCATCCGCTTCGACGCCGGCGTCACCTATTCGGGAATCGGCTTCGACGGCACGGCGGGCACCGCCGCCGGATCCTTCACCGGCCAGCGCTGGCTGGTCACGAGCGGGCTCACCGGCACTTACAGCAGTTACGGTTTCCAGATCGAACCATCGGCGCGCGTCTACGCGTTGTGGGAACATGAAAACGCCTACACCGATACGCTCGGCACCCTGCAAGCCGCGCGCGACTTCTCGACCGGCCGCGCCAGCGCCGGCACCAAGCTGGCCTATCCGGTCGCGTGGTCGGGTGCGACGGTCCTGACGCCTTACGTCGGCCTCTACGGCGACTACTATTTCAAGAGCGACAGCGTCGCGCTGGTCGCGCCGGGCGCGCTGCCCTTTGTCGTGCTCGACGGCTGGTCGGCGCGCGCTGTTGGCGGCGTGACGGCGCGGTTCGACAACGGCGCGCAACTCGCCATCGGCGGCGAGCGCAGCGGCCTCGGTGGCAGTTTCGGGCTCTGGACCTATCGCGCGCGGGCGTCCCTGCCCTTCGGTGCGCGCTAGAAACGCGAGTAGCCCGCATGCGCGCAGCGACATGCGGAATCAGCGCGACACAATACCCGGATGTCGCGTTGCTCATCCGGGGCTACAGGCCACTCCAATACTGTTATGCGAGGCCTCGGTAGCCACCAGCAGCAACAATTTTCCGTTTTTCAGAAATTCCCCTTGACGCCACCCCCAAATCACCTGCACACCTCACCCATCCTGTCCCAACAAGAGGGGCGCTCGCGATCGTCACGAACGTGGGACGGGGTGCGGTGGACGCGGCAGCGTCGCGCGCGACAGGTGGCTGCAGGGTGAGATGAACCTCATGAGCGGCACACGGCGCGCAGGACGAGCGATGCCAACGCCCGAATGGACCTGAAAGCGAAGACGGGCCGTGCCCGGCAAAGCCAAAGGCGAAGGCGGGAATGCTGCGTACGGCAAAACCGTGTGGTCCTGGCACCCGTTGCTGGTGTCAAGCTGGCGGAGGCGCGTCTGGCCCGACCGGGTTCAGACAAACCTTCAATCCGTCAGCGACGGTGACAAGAAAGCTCGTTCACCGGGGAGAGCACGGCATAAGCCGTAAAGCCATTGCGCAGGGAATGTCGGATCGCCTCCGCTGCCCTGTATGCTCGTGTGCAGCCTACTTAGCACAATTCGCACACGAGACCGCGGGTGCAGCGCGCATCCGGCATTCCCTGCGCCCTCTCTTGAGAGGGCGGAAAGATTTCAAGCAAGACTCGGGCGCAATGCGTCGCGAGAATGCGAAGCCGTATGTTGCCGTCGTCCCGGCGAAGGCCGGGACCCATAACCACAGGACCTCATAGTGGCGCGAGATCGTTGAACAGCGCCTTTCACAATCGGCGACACGGCGTATGGGTCCCGGCCTTTGCCAGTGGCGTGGACACTTATCGCATCCATAAGACGATGGCGGCGACAGTGACGATGGCAAGGTAATTTCGGGCTGTCTTTTCGAAGCGGGTTGCGACGCGGCGAAACTGCTTGAGTTTTGAGAAGCAACATTCGACGAGATGGCGCTGGGCATATAGATGCTTGTCGAGCGGATATTTGAGGGCCCGTGACGGGTTGTTGGGGATGACGGCGAGCGCCCCCTTGGCGGCGATGGCCTGGCGCATGTGATCGGCGTCATAGGCCGTATCGGCCATTACGACCTCGGCGGGTAGTCCCTCGATCAATGCGGCGGCTTGCGGTGCATCGCCCTTCTGACCTGCGGTAAGGGTGAACCGCACGGGACATCCCAAGCCGCGAACGGCCATATGTATCTTGGTGCTCAGGCCGCCGCGCGAGCGGCCGATCGCCTGATCTTCAGGCCCCCTTTTTTAGCCCCGGCAGCGTGCTGGTGGGCTCGGACAATGGTGGAATCGACGATCAGATATTCGAAGTCCGGATCATCGGACATGGCCTCGAATATTCGCCACCAAACACCCTTGATGCTCCATCGGCTGAAGCGCCGGAACACGCTGTTCCAATCTCCAAACGCCTCCGGAAGATCACGCCAGGGGGAGCCCGTACGCACGATCCACAGCACGCCTTCCACGAACATCCGATTGTCGCGCCCGGTCGAGCCCTTCTGATCGGGTCGCCCTATGATCAGCGGCGCCATCCGCTCCCACGCCGCGTCGCTCAATACCAAACGGTCCATCACACCCAAGACTGCCTCCCCAAAAGCAGCCTTGAATCTGATTTGCTCTTAAAAGGGAATCCTTAGAGTCCACACCACCTA
>NZ_JAFCLR010000056.1:0-51526 GCF_018131065.1 Bradyrhizobium sp. AUGA SZCCT0431
CCCTCAAATGAGAGGGCGCAGGGAAGACCGGGTGCGCGCTGCACCCGCGGTCTCGCGTGCGGTTTGCACAAAACAAAATGCACACGAGCATACAGGGCAGCGGAGAACACCCGGCCTTCCCTGCGCAATGGCTTTACGACTTATATCGTGCTCTCCCTGGTGAACGGGCTTTCTTGCCACCATCGCTCCTGATCAGCGTTTGGCTTCTCAAGGACTTGACGCCAGCAACGGGGCGCCAGGACCACACGACTTCGCCGTACGCTTCAGTGCCGTTCGTCGCCAGCACTTCAGCGTCCACCGCAACCCGTCCAACGTCCGTGACGACGGCCGACGCCCTCTGAGTGGGACGGGATGGCCAAAGACATGCCCCTGATTTGCCTTCTGGAAAAGCGAAATATTTTTTATTTTGGGGCTTGACATTATTTCTGAATAACAGAAGTGATTTGCCCCGGCTTCGCCGGGCGCGGCCGTCGGGCGAGTTTTACCCCACGGCAACCCGCTCCTTGCCGCGAGGAGGAGAACGCCGACCCGCGATTCGACGACCCGCGACAAGGCATGGACGCTGTGAGACATTGCGCCTCGCGCGAGGATCGCTTTGCCTGCCCTGCGGTTCTGCTACAGTGTCGCGAGACAACAAAGGAAAAACAAAATGGATCTGGGCTTGAAGGGAAGAAACGCCGTCATACTCGGCGGCACGCGCGGCATTGGGCGGGCGATTGCCGACACGCTGGCGGGCGAAGGCGGCAATGTCGCGGTTTGCGCGCGTAACGCCGATCAGGTCACGAGCGCCGTTGCGGAACTGAAAGCGCGGGGCGTCAAGGCCACCGGCGCTTCCGTCGATATCACCGACGCGGCGGCGCTGAAATCGTGGATCGGCGGCGCAGCTGCAGAACTCGGCGGCATCGACATGCTGTTCTCCAATGCCGGCGCCATGGCGCAAGGCGGCGATGTCGCATCCTGGGAGCAGAACTTCCGGCTCGACGTGCTGGGCGCCGTCAATGCGTTCGAATCCGCGCGTCCGTTCCTCGAAGCGAGCGGCGAGAAGAGCGGCGACGCCGCCTTTGTGATCATTTCGTCGGTTTCGGCGGCACAGGCCGACAACGCCAGCTCCTACGGTCCGATCAAGGCGGCGCTGGTCCACATGGCCAAGGGCCTGGCGCGGCAATACGCGTCGAAGAAAATCCGCGTCAACGTGGTGTCGCCCGGCACGGTCTATTTCAAGGGCGGCGTCTGGAACATGATCGAGCAGAACATGCCGAAGCGCTATCAGGACACGCTGGCACGCAACCCGACCGGCCGCATGGCGACGCCGCAGGAAATCGCCAACGCCGCCGTATTCCTGGCGAGCCCGGCGTCTTCATTCACGACGGGATCGAACCTCATCGTCGACGGCGCGATCTCGAACCGGGTGAATTTCTGATACGTTACCCGTCGCCAGCTGCCCGGATTGACTTGACGATTGACTCGACAATTGACTTGGCGAGACTTTGGCTTGCTCTCCTGTGCGGAGCGCGTTATTTTGACGTCACTCAACCGAGAAAGGAGGGCCGCGCGATGATGACGTTCTTCCGGCACTATCGCCAGCGTGGCCCGGTCAACGCCCTGCAAATGCGTTTGCAGGGCTGACCAGCGACTTCTGAACTTCTTCCTGGTCTGCCCTTCGTGGCCATGCGGCGTTGCGCGTTCTTAACGCTCGCGCCTGCATTCTCATTCATCGCCGCGCTTTGACACCGACATCCGACGATGGCTGCGTGCCCCGGATATCGTGATCGCCGGCAGGACCAGAGAACGATCATGACGCTTATTACGATCCGCAATCTCGGCGTGACGCTGAGCGCGCCACTGTTTTCCCGGCTGAACCTCGTCGTCAATCCCGGCGACCGGATCGGGCTGGTCGCCGCCAACGGCCGCGGAAAATCCACCCTGCTGCGCTGTATGGCCGGCACCATGGAAGCGAGCGAGGGCGAGATCACCCGATCGCGCGGGCTGACGGTGGGCTGTGTCGAGCAGAACGTGCCGGAAGCTCTGATGGAGACACCCCTCTATGCAGCCGTGCTCGAGGCGCTTTCCGCCGAACAACGGATCAGCGAGCGCTGGCGGGTCGATGTTGCCCTGGAATCGCTTGAGGTGCCCGAGGCGTTGCGGCAGAGGCCGCTGAAACAGTTGAGCGGCGGCTGGCAGCGGCTTGCCATGCTTGCGCGCGTGCTGATGACGGAGGCCGACGTGCTGCTGCTCGACGAGCCGACCAACCATCTCGACCTCACCAGGATCAGCCAGCTTGAAAACTGGCTGAACGCGCTGCCGCGCGAGATGCCCGTCGTCATATCCAGCCACGACCGCGCCTTTCTCGATGCGACCACGAACCGGACGCTGTTCCTGCGGCCGGAGCAGTCGCAGCTGTTTTCGCTGCCCTATACACGGGCACGCGCCGCACTCCGCGAAGTGGACGCATCGGACGAGCGGCGCTATCAGCATGACCTCAAGACCGCCCAACAGCTGCGCCAGCAGGCTGCGAAGCTGAGCAACATCGGCATCAATTCCGGCAGCGACCTGCTGTTGTCAAAGACCAGGCAGTTGAAGCAGCGGGCCGAAAAACTGGAAGATGCGGCAAAGCCCACGCATCTCGAACGATCCGCGGGCACAATCAGGCTTGCCAATCGCGGAACCCACGCCAAGGTGATGGTGACGCTGGACGACGCCGCGGTCGAGACGCCGGATGGCAGGCTGCTGTTTCGGACCGGCAAGCAGTTCATCTGCAAGGGAGACCGGATCGTGTTGCTGGGATTGAACGGGGCCGGCAAGACCCGGTTCGTCGCCAAGCTGCGCGCGGCAATCGAAAATCGAGACGCGGTGCACGCCGGCATCAAGGCCACGCAGTCGCTCGTTCTCGGCTATTGCGATCAGGCGCTTGCCGGTCTTGCTGATGCCGACACTCCGACACACGCGATCATCCGCCGCTTCGATGTCGGCGATCAGCGTGCGCGCACCTTGCTCGCGGGTGCCGGCCTCTCGATCGAGATGCAGGGCCGCCCGATCGGCCAGCTTTCCGGCGGACAGAAGGCGCGTCTGGGCATGCTGTTGCTGCGGCTTGCCCAGGCAAACTTCTATCTGCTCGATGAGCCCACCAATCATCTGGATATCGAGGGGCAGGAAGCACTGGAGGCTGAATTGATGGTTCATCAGGCAAGCTGCCTGTTGGTGTCACATGACCGCAACTTCGTGCGGACGGTGGGGAATCGTTTCTGGCTGATCGAAAAGAAGAAGCTGGTCGAACTGGAGGAACCGGAAGGGCTGTTTGCAGCGGTCAGTGCAGGGAATTAGAGCGTTTTCGAGCGAAGTGGATACCGGTTCGCGTGAAGAAAACGCGTCAAAACAAGAGTCTAGAGCTTCGGTTCTGATTCAATCAGAACCGAAGCTCTAGCGCCGCGGGATAGCCCAGCTTGCTGTGTGACATGCGTCACGGCGCCTACCCTGCCCGAAGCGTATCCCTGTCATCAGGGATGGCGGGAATGGTCTCGCTGCAGGGAAAACGGGAGACGGCAATGACCAAGTCCAGGAATTCAGATCGCAACGACCAGCCGGTTCGCCTGCTCGACGATGCAGCGCTCGACGCTGTGGTCGGCGGCATGCGGCTGAATAAGTTCGCTCCCTGGGGGAAGCTCCCCGCCCCCACCGCCCCCGCCCCCGCCCCCTACTGACCACCGGCCATGAAGGAGGCCGCCCGATTTGGCGGTCTCCTTCATGCCAAGCCAAGCGGTGTTGATTCCAAAGCTTGCGATGTCGGACCTCTCGTGAGATCCCGCGCCCGGATTTTCTTCGTCGTCAGCACGCAGTTCATCGCAATCGGCCCAACAACGCCACCAGCTCGCCTTGCCGGTGGGTGTCAGTCTTGCGGAATATCGATTTCAAATGCGATCGCACCGTTTCATGCGCTATTCCCATTTCCTGCGCGGCTTCTTCCAGCGACTTGCCGCCGGCCAGGCACAGGGTAATGCGCGCTTCCGATGGCGTCAGGCGGAAGGCCTGGCGCAGCATGGCCAACTGTTCGGCCTCGCCTTCATCGAAGCCGGAGATGATGAGAATGGCGCGGGCCCCGAGAAACGGACTGCGCGCCGCGCCATCGACCGGCAGCACACGGATGACGATCGGCAGCTTGCCGGCGCGGCGGACCACGATGGGCGCAACGCCAAGCGCATCGACGTCGGAGGCCGTTCTCAGCCGGTCGAGGAAATTATTGAACGCCGATTGGGCCCGCCTGTCGCTGATGACGAGGCGCTGCCCGATGATCCTTATATCGCCGCCAAGGGCGGCTTCCGCAGACGGATTGATGTCGATGACCGATCCGAACCGGTCGAGCGCGATCGCGGCGCGCTTGATGAAGGCCAAGGCATTGGTGATGCCGGACAGCACGCCCCTTCCTACCGCGGTGGAAAGCGTGGCGGTCTCGGTCAATCGCTGGGACAGGCCGGCAAGCGCCGCCTTTTCGGATTCGTCAAAAGCTCCCTCACCGATCGTGCGCTGGATGGAAAAACCCCACAACGCGGAGCCTGCAAAAAATCCGATAACCGCAAACCAGCGCAGCCCGAAATTGTTCGCATGCGCATACAGGGGATCGCGAAGCATTTCCGTTTCAGAGGTGAAGATGTCCTGGTCGCTGACGATCTGACGGCCCGCGAGCAACAACGGCACACCGCGAACCGCGCGGATGTCGTTTTCGTGGAGGCGATTGTCGAAATAGGATTTGAAAAATTCCCGCCCGGAATCCGTCATCGGCACATCGGGCGTCCGGACGTCGCTTTGCAGCAGGCATGCCGCCGCTGAGCTGCTGGCGCTGCAAATGTCCTGCATCAAGGCAGGCCACATCGCAGGATCGATCACTGCATCGCCCAGCCGGGTGCTGATCGACTGCAACCGGCCAACGTCCACCTTCGTCCCCATTGGTCAGCCTATGCCACTTCAGCCACGCGCTTCGAAACCGGCGTGCAAGACGAGTTCCACCGAGTCCGATTCTGCGCTGCTGCAGGTTCCGACAAGGAACCGTCCAACGCCACCCCCATTTGGGTGAGACCGGCAGGTAACGTTACCAGCGCTTTCGCAGCAGGTCGGCCAATTTTGACTCGAAGCATCGCATCGCGTCGGCTAAAATTAAGGTCACCGGGGGCTAGAGGATTCTTAAACAATCAATTTTATTCTTCCCGGGCGGCCGCTGGATTCACCTCCAGCGGCCATTTCATTTTGCGGCATGCCGTTTTAAGGCGTGTCATGGCTCCGCACCTCAATGAAAATCCCGCGACGGCGGCAGGATGCGGACGTTGCGCGGATGGCGGATCTTTTGCGCCGATGTCTCGGGGTGGTCGCGGCGGTCGTCGTTGAGCGGCTCGATCAGCGCAGGGCCCGCCGGCACCGGATGCTTGCGGCTGAGTGCATCGTTGGCGAGACCGATCAGATCGTGCGAGCGGTCGAACAGCCGCTGCGCGACCAGATGCGTCACCTGTTCCGGACTGCTCTGGATGTAGCCCTCGACCAGGATCAGGCGCGCGCCCATCACTTCCTTGCGGTACTTTTCCATCACCGCCGGCCACACCACGATGTTGGCAATCCCGGTTTCATCCTCCAGCGTCATGAAGACGACGCCCTTGGCGCTGCCCGGACGCTGCCGCACCAGCACCACGCCGGCGCAGCGGACATGACGCCGGTCGTTGCGATGCGCGATATGTTCGCAAGGCACGATGCGCTCCTTTGAAAACTTCGCGCGCAAAAACTCCATCGGATGGCCCTTCAGCGACAGCCGGATGGTTTGATAGTCGGCAACCACCTGCTCCGGCAGCGGCATGTCAGGCAGCGGTTTGGCGTTTTCGTCGGGCTGCTCGCGCGCCACCGCTATCTCGAACAGCGGCAGCGGCACGTCGTCCGGCAGCCGGCGCACCGCCCACAGCGCGGCGCGGCGATCGAGCCCGAGCGAACGGAACGCATCGGCATCCGCCAGCAGGATCAGCGCGCGCTTGGGCAGCGCGGTGTCGCGGGCGAATTCCTCCAGCGAGGTGAAGGGACGGCGCGTTCGGGCGGCGATGATGCGGTCGGCCCAGTCTTCTCCGCTCCCTCCACCGTCATTCCGGGGCGCGCGAAGCGTGAACCCGGAATCTCGAGATTCCGGGTTCGTCGCTTCCGCGACGCCCCGGAACGACAGCAAACTCCTTTTTAACCCTTCCTCATCCGGATCGGCCCATTTGAAACCATCGATCTGCCGGAACCCGAGCCGGACGGCGCAATATTTTCCTTCGCCCTCTTCCAGCGTGTTCTGCGCAAAGCTGTGTGACACGTCGATCCCGCGCACCTCGACGCCGTTCTTGCGGGCGTCGCCGACGATCTGCGCAGGCGCATAAAAGCCCATCGGCTGCGAGTTCAAGAGCCCGCAGCAGAACGCGTCGGGATGGTAATGCTTGAGCCATGACGAGACATAGACGAGCTGCGCAAAACTCGCGGCATGGCTTTCCGGAAAACCGTAAGAGCCAAAACCCTTGATCTGGTTGAAGCAATTATTGGCGAACTCGGGATCGTAGCCGCGGCGGATCATGTTGCCGACCATCTTGGCTTCGAACTTGCCGATGGTTCCGAGATTGCGGAACGTTGCCATGGCGCGGCGCAATCCATTGGCTTCCTCGGAGGTAAATTCCGCCGCCTCGATCGCGATACGCATCGCCTGTTCCTGGAACAAGGGAACGCCCAATGTTTTATGCAGGACGTTGCGCAGCTCATCCTTGTTGCCGCCCTTCGGATAGGGATATTCGATATCCTCAAGCCGCATTTTGCGGCGCTTGAGATAGGGATGCACCATATCGCCCTGGATCGGGCCGGGCCGCACGATCGCAACTTCGATGACGAGGTCGTAGAAGGTCCGCGGCTTTAAACGCGGCAGCATGTTCATCTGGGCGCGGCTTTCGACCTGGAACACGCCGAGCGATTCACCCCTCTGCAGCATTTGATAAACTTCGTCGTCGTCCTCAGACTTGATATCGGCCAGCTCGTATCGCTCACCCTTGTGATCGGCGATGAGATCAAAGCATTTGCGGATGCAGGTCAGCATGCCCAGCGCCAGCACGTCGACCTTCATCATGTGCAAGGCGTCGACGTCGTCCTTGTCCCATTCGATGAAGGTGCGGTCGTCCATCGCGGCGTTGCCGATCGGCACGTAAGTATCGAGCCGATCCTGCGTCAGCACATAGCCGCCGACATGCTGCGACAAATGCCGGGGGAATTCGATCAGTTCGGTCGCAAGCGCCACCGCAAGCTCGATCATCGTATTCGCAGGGTCGAGCCCGGCCTGCCGGACCTGCATCTCGTTGAGGCCCTTGCCCCAGCTGCCCCACACCGTATCGGCCAGCGCCGCGGTGACGTCCTCCGTCAGCCCCAGCGCCTTGCCGACGTCGCGGATCGCGCTGCGCGGCCGGTAATGGATGACGGTGGCAATGATCGCGGCGCGGTGGCGGCCGTAGCGCCGGTAGACATATTGCATCACCTCTTCGCGCCGCGAGTGCTCGAAGTCGACGTCGATGTCGGGCGGCTCCAGCCGTTCCTTGGAAATGAACCGCTCGAACAACAGATCGACCTTGGTCGGATCGACCGAGGTGATGCCGAGCACATAGCAGACCGCCGAATTCGCCGCCGATCCCCTGCCCTGGCAAAGGATGTTCTGGCTGCGCGCATAATGGACGATATCGTGCACGGTGAGAAAATAATGCGCGTAGTTGAGCTCGGCGATCAGCGCCAGTTCCTTGCGCAAGGTAGCGCGGAGCGTGTCATCGATCTCTCCACCGAAATAGCTGATAACGCCCTGCCATGTCAGATCTTCCAGATGCTGCTGCGCGGTCTTGCCCGGCGGTACCGGTTCGTCCGGATATTGATATTTGAGCTGGTCGAGCGAGAAGGTGATACGGCCGGCAAAGCGCATGGTCTCGGCGATCGCGTCCGGCAGATCGCGAAACAACCGCACCATTTCGTGCGGCGGCTTGAGATAGCGTTCCGCATTGGCCTCGAGCCGCTTGCCGACGGCCTCGATCGTCGTCTTTTCGCGGATGCAAGTCAGTACGTCCTGCAGCGGGCGGCGGGCGGCATCGTGGTACAGCACCTCGTTGGTCGCCAGCAGCGGCACCTTGGCCGTCAGCGATATCAGATGCAGCCGCGCCAGCCGGCGGCGGTCGTCGCCACGGTATAGGAGGCTCGCGGCCAGCCACACGCCATCGGCGCGGCTCGCCTTCAGGCGGTCCAGGATTTTCAAGGCGCCGGCCGAGTCGAAACGATGCGACAGCGTCAGCACCAAGAGCTGGCCTTCGGAAAATTCCAGGAGGTCATCCAGTTTCAGATGACACTCGCCCTTGGCGATCCGCTCAGTATCGCCGCCACGTTTGCCGCGGGTAAGCAACTGGCACAGCCGGCCATAGGCGGCACGGTCGCGCGGATAAACAAAAATATCCGGCGTGCCGTCCATGAAGACGAGGCGCGAACCGATCAGGAGCTTTGGCTTGCGCAGAAGTTCCGGATTTTCGAGCTCCTTGTAAGCGCGCACCACGCCGGCCAGCGTGTTGTGATCGGCGATCCCGATCACGGGAATACCAAGCCGGCTCGCCTCCTGCACATAGGCGCGCGGATCAGAGCCGCCGCGCAGGAAGGAGAAGTTCGTGGTGATGCCGATTTCGGCATAGGCAGGCGCTGGCACACCGGGGCTGTTCATGCGAACAGCCCGTGCACGAACCATTTGGGCAGAACGGGTTCGCCCTCCTCGTCGCTTCTGAGTTCGCCCTCATAAAGCCCGTCGCGGTAGATCCAGAAGCGCAATCCCTCCGCGTCCTCGATCCGGAAATAATCCCGCGTCAGCGCCTCGCCATTCTGCTTCCACCATTCCATCGCGATACGTTCGGGACCTTCCACCCGTACCACCGCATGGGTGACGCGCCGCCAGGTGAATTGATGCGGCGGCCCGTCGGGAACGGATGCAAACGGCACGTTGATGGGCTCAGGTCTTTCGAACAGCCGCAGCGGCCGCAGCGGCGGCTCGCTCTCGATTCGATCAGGCCAGGCGGCTTGCGTCGCGGCCGCCAGATGATGCTGCGCGGATACCGCCAGCACCGCGCGTTCCGGGATATGGGTGTCCTGCGGCAGATGCACGACGACGCGCTTTCCCCCGATCCGCGCCGCGATGCGATCGATCAGGGCGGCCAGTTCGTCATTGTCATGGACATTGGCGTCGAGGTCGCGCTGCTGCTGCACCACGATTTCGGTGCGGCTGGCGGACAGACGGATCAGGTCAAAGCCGAAGCCGGGATCGAGCGGATCGTTCAAGGCATCGAGCCGCTCGCGAAACAGCCGGTCGATCACCTCAGGCCTGGTCACGGGACGGCCGGTATCGACCGTGATCGTGCGCACTGCGCCATCGGTGCGGAAGAAACTCGCCTCCAGCCGCCGCGCGCCCTTGCCTTGCTTGTCCATCGCGGTGACCAGCATGCCTGCGAGCGCCGACAGATTAATCGCGATCACAGTGTCTGTCGCGACAGGTTCGGGAAAGCGTTTTTCGACGATGTAATCCGGCAGCGGTTTTCGTGGGCTGATCGGCGCATCGCCCTGCCCCAGCGCGTGTTCGAGCAAAGTCGTGAAGCCGGCGCCAAATCGCGCCGCGATCTCGTGGCGCCCGCGCGCGGCGACATCGCCAATGGTTTTTAGGCCGGCGCGGCGAAGACCGCTGGTGATCGCACTATCGGCGCCGAGCGCCGAGACCGGCAGCGGGCCGACGGCGTCAGCCTCCTCGCCATCGGCAATGATTTTCCCTGACGCATGGCGCGTCATCGTACGTGCGCAGATCGAGGTGCCGGCGATATCAGCGCTGACGACAAAGCCTCTGCGGGTCAGCGCGCCGCACAGGGTCTGCAGCAGCGCGCGTTCGCCGCCGAACAGATGGGCGCAGCCGGTGATGTCGAGATACAGCCCGTGCGGGGGATCGAGCGCCACCAGCGGCGTGAAGCGATCGCACCAGTCGGCGATATCGCCAAGCGTCTTGGCGTCCGCGACCGGATCGGCATCGAACACCGTCAATTCCGGACAGATCGCGCGGGCATTGGCGAGCGGCAGGCCGATCTCGAGGCCGGAGCGCGCCGCGAGATCATCGAGCGCATAGATCTGCAGCGCGTTGTTTTGCTTGGCGACGACGACGGTGGGGGTTGCCTCTCCCGCTCGCGGGGACACACGAACAGTGTGACTCGCGGAGACACCCCCACCCCGACCCTCCCCCGCAAGCGGGAGAGGGGGCGCAGCATCCGCGTGGTGAAAATTATTTTCAACTCGCGCGACGCTGCCCTGCGTAAGCTGCCGCTTGATGCGGTCGATGGGCAGGCGTGGCAGCCACAGGCTGAGGATTCGCCGCCGGTTCGCTGAAAAGGCACTCATCACATTTCCATTCCATGATCCACCGCCCAACCGGGCCATGACGGTTACGAACGAGCTCGGCGTCGAACACCGGCGCGCCCCACGCATGCCAGGGAGCTGAGGGCGGCGAATGCGCCGCGCGCACGATCCACCTTGTCTCCGCGGTCGAGGGCTGCGGCGTCGCCGCGAGCCGCAACAGCAATGCGGTGACGCCGGAAGCCTGCGCTGCCAAAGTCAGTTTGCGGCTGGCGACGAGATCGAGCTGGCGCGGCTCGCCCCAGACTTCCAGCACCACGGCGCCCAGCGCATCGCAGGCCAGCGCGTCGGCGGCGGTCCGCAACGCGGCGTCGGCATCGGCGGCGCGCACGGTTACCAGCAGCCGCGGATCAAGACCGAGTTCGGCGAGCCCGCTCATCGACAGCGCGCCGGATTCGATTTCCGAAAAATCCTGCCGCACCCAGACCAGCGGCCGGCGCGATGTCACCCGTCCCGCAAGGCCCGCGATGAATCCCGTCGCCGCCGCACCCTGATGTCCTTCGGCAAAGACTTCATGCACCGCGGCGCGGGCAAGGCCGCCGCACAGCGTCGCATCGGCCTCGGCATGGCCGAGCGCCACTTTGTGAAGCGCGTGCGTATCCGCGCCCGCCTCGATGCGCTCGATGCGGCCGCGCAAACTTGCAAGCGTGTTTAGGCGTGCGCCGGTCATTGCGCCGCTCCCTCAAAGAAATCGTGGCCATCGCTGGTTTTGAAATGAACCCGCTGCTGGCTCATTTGTTCATGATATGTTCTAATATAAAGCTAACAGGCCCGGCAGAGTCAATCGGGATTACTACTCAGACGATTCATGAGCAGAATCAAAGGGATTCAAGTGATGGACGTGCAACGCAAGCTGGAAATCCTGGCCGATGCCGCCAAATACGACGCCTCCTGCGCCTCCAGCGGCACCGAGAAGCGGGATTCCAGCGACGGCAAGGGCCTCGGCTCGACCGTATCAGGCATGGGCATCTGCCATTCCTACGCGCCGGACGGCCGCTGCATCTCGCTGCTCAAAGTCCTGCTCACCAATGCCTGCAATTATGATTGCCTTTATTGCGTCAACCGCACCTCCAGCAATGTGCCGCGGGCGCGCTTCACCGTCGACGAGGTGGTGAAGCTGACGATCGACTTCTATCGCCGCAATTACATCGAAGGCCTGTTTCTCTCCTCCGGCATCATTCGCAGCGCCGACTACACCATGGAGCAAGTGGTGTCGGTCGCGCGAAAACTGCGCGAGGAGCATCACTTCCGCGGCTACATCCATCTGAAAACCATTCCGGAAGCCGATGATGCGCTGATCACCGAGGCCGGCAGATATGCCGACCGGCTCAGCATCAACATCGAGGTGCCCGAGGAAGCCAGCCTTGCCAAACTCGCGCCGGAAAAAGACGTGCGCGCGATCCGCCGCACCATGGGCCGGTTGCGGCTCAAGCTCGATGACGCGCAAGACAACAATAATAACAACAACAAGACCGTAACAAAGGCAAAGCCGCCGCGCTTCGCACCGGCGGGCCAGAGCACGCAGATGATCATCGGCGCGGATGCGGCCGACGACAAAACCATTCTCCATACCAGCGCCAATCTCTATGGCTCCTACAAACTCAAACGCGTCTATTATTCCGCCTTCAGCCCGATCCCGGATGCCAGCCGCGCGTTGCCGCTGTCGGCTCCTCCGCTGGTCCGCGAGCACCGGCTCTATCAGGCCGACTGGCTGATGCGGTTTTATGGCTTCGACGTCGGCGAGATCGTCGATGAAAGCGCCGGCATGCTGTCGCTCGATATTGATCCCAAACTCGCCTGGGCATTGCGGCACCGCGACCGCTTTCCGCTCGATGTGAACCGGGCCAGCCGCGAGGACCTGCGCGTGCCCGGCTTCGGCCGCAAGGCCGTCGATCGCATCATCGCCACGCGCCGCGTGACATCGATCCGTGCGGCCGACCTCGCCCGGCTGCACATCCCGAGGAACAAGGCGCTGCCGTTCATCGTTCTCAGCGATCACCGCCCCTCCCCGCATCTGCTCGACGGAGCGCGTTTGGCGGAACGATTCAGGCCGAAGGCGACGCAATTGGGGTTTGGGTTTTGAGTAACGGCGTCATTGCGAGCGAAGCGAAGCAATCCATTTCTCCACTTGTTGAGACATGGATTGCTTCGTCGCTTTGCTCCTCGCAATGACGAAAGGAGCGTTCAATGCACCACATCACCCTCGACAGCGAAACCGATTTTGACGGCTGGCGCAAAGCGGCACGGACGCTGGTGCTGAATGATGTAAGCCCGGCCGACGTGACATGGCGTGTGCAAGGCGACGCGCCTGAATTGTTTGAATCGACCACCCCACTGCCCGACCCGCCAAATGCGACTTTCAACGTCCCGGCCAAATTCGTCGAGCTGGCGAAGGCCGCGATCCTGCATCGCAATAGCGAACGCTTTGCCATCCTCTATCGCCTGCTGTGGCGGTTGCGCGGCAACCACGACCTGCTTGTCGTCGCGACTGATCCGGATGTGGCACGCGTTAGCACGATGGCGAAGGCCGTGCACCGCGACGAGCACAAGATGCACGCCTTTGTGCGCTTCCGCGAAATCGGCCGCGAGCAGAAATCGCATTTCGTCGCCTGGTTCGAGCCGGAGCACCATATCGTCGAACTATCAGCGCCGTTCTTCGCCCGGCGCTTTGCCGACATGCCCTGGTCGATCCTGACGCCTGACGTCTGCGCGCATTGGGACGGCCATGCCGTCTCGATCACGCCGGGGGTAGCTAAGGCCGAGGCGCCGACCGAAGATCGGCTGGAGGAAACCTGGCGGCGTTACTACGCCAGCATTTTCAATCCCGCCCGGCTGAAGGTGAAGGCCATGCAAACCGAAATGCCGAAGCGATATTGGCGGAACCTGCCGGAGGCCTCGTTGATTAGGCCTCTGATTGAAAGCGCCGAACGCACCGCCAGCGCGATGATCGCAGGCGCTGCGAGCGAACCGCATAAATCGCAGAAGCGGCAGGAACCGCCGATGAAACGCACACAGGCTGCCGACGACATCGAAACGCTGCGGGAAGACGCCGCCGATTGTCGCGCCTGCCCGCTCTGGAAGGACGCCACCCAGACCGTGTTCGGCGAAGGCCCACAGAATGCCCAGGTCATGCTGGTCGGCGAACAGCCCGGCGACAAGGAAGATCTCGCGGGCAAGCCGTTCGTCGGCCCGGCCGGTCAGATGCTGGATCGGGCGCTGGATGAGGCCGGCATCGACCGCTCAAAGGTCTACGTCACCAATGCCGTGAAGCATTTCAAGTTTGTGCCGCGCGGAAAAATCCGCCTGCACCAGAAGCCGAACACAGCTGAGATCAAGGCTTGCCGGCAATGGTACGAACGCGAACGCGCCGCCATCAAGCCTGCCTTGGTGGTGGCGATGGGTGCTACGGCAGCGCAGAGCGTGTTCGGCAAAATCACGCCGATCAACAAGAGCCGCGGACGCCTGATTGATCTCGAGGACGGCACGACGGCGCTTGTCACCGTGCACCCGTCGTATTTGCTGCGGCTGCCGGACGCCGACGCCAAGGCGCGGGAGTATCAGCGCTTCGTGGCCGATCTTAAAATCGCGGCAGCCTTGCTGCGAAAATCGGCGCACGCTGCCTGAAGTTCCCGCATCCCAAAGCGTTTTCCAGCGAAGTGGATACCGGTTCGCGTCAAGAAAACGCGTCAAACCAAAAGTCTATAGCCAGTTCCGATTTAATCGGAACTGGCTATAGGGGAACCGCAAATTCCCGTTACCGCCCCCTCGAAAACTGACAAATAGATGTACAACCTTCAATTGATCGATGATACTATCTCATTCTCTTGGGGAGGGGTTGGGGCGTCCTGTTCACGCCATGACGTTCCCATGGGGTCGGCGCGCTGTGCGGTTTCCTCTAGCCCCGGTGCCGTGCAGCGCGCGACCTGTCTTTGCCATCATCTTGGCCATCATCCCTTACGGCGATCGACCCTTGCTTGCAGCTTGTCGCTTTGAGCATTGCCCGGCAGGCGCGGCAACGCCAAACTGCCGCCATGCAGATTCAAACCGCGCGTAAATCCGACATACCCGCCATCATGCGCATCGAACGCGTGGATGGCTATGTGCGTCTGGTCGGCCGATGGGACGCCGAACAGCACGCCGCTGAAATCGAAAACCCGTCCTCCCGATATCTGCTGGCCCGCGATGGAACGGAGATTGCCGGATTTGCCATTTTACAAGGCATCGAAAGCGCCAACCAATGCGTTCGGCTCAGGCGCATCGCGGTTGGAACTCCCGAGTGTGGCGTCGGATCGGACCTGCTGCGATCGGTCCTGCAAATCTGTTTCGAGGATCTGGCGGCGCATCGCGTCGAACTCTTTGTATTCGCTGAGAATGAACGGGCCTGCCGGACTTACCTCAAAACCGGGTTTGTCGAGGAAGGCGTGGTTCGCGATCTGCACCGGGACCCCGACGGAACCTTCCGGTCGATGCGCCTGATGTCCATGCTCAGAGGGGAATGGGCAACGCGCCCCTGACGTGCCGGCGCGCACGCTCGACGCCGCCCCTGTCATCTAACCTTCAACTCCATCGGTCAAAAGATTAACCGCCGTTAGTATTTCAGGGGGGTTGCCATGACCGATATGACACTCAATTCATCGATGGGAGCACCGATCCAGCCGGCTTCCAGGCCCAATCTCGACAAGGGGTTCAACCCGCTCACGATGATCCTGTTCTTCGGCATTCTCGCGGCCGGGTTCTTGTTCGTGATGTACAGCATCTATGTCGACGTCGATGCCACCGGCGTCAAGGTGACGACCTACCTGCCCTATATCCTGCTGCTGGTCGCACTCGTGATCGCGCTCGGTTTCGAGTTCGTCAACGGCTTCCACGACACCGCCAATGCGGTCGCGACCGTGATCTACACCCACTCCCTGCCGGCCGAATTCGCCGTGATGTGGTCGGGCTTCTTCAACTTCCTCGGCGTGCTGCTGTCCTCGGGCGCGGTCGCGTTCGGCATCGTCTCGCTGCTGCCGGTCGAGCTGATCCTGCAGGTCGGGAGCGGCGCCGGCTTTGCGATGGTGTTCGCGCTTCTGATCGCCGCGATCGTGTGGAATCTCGGCACCTGGTATCTGGGCCTGCCGGCTTCCTCTTCGCACACCCTGATCGGTTCGATCATCGGAGTCGGCATCGCCAACGCTGTCATGCGCGGCCGCGACGGCACCTCGGGCGTCGATTGGACCAAGGCCACCGAAATCGGCTACGCGCTGCTGCTGTCGCCGCTGTTCGGCTTCTGCATGGCGGCCATCCTGCTGCTGGTGCTGAAGTTCGTCGTGCGCAACCCGGCGCTGTACGCAGCGCCCGAAGCCAACAAGCCGCCGCCGCTGTGGATCCGCAGCATCCTGATCGCCACCTGCACCGGCGTCAGCTTCGCGCATGGTTCGAACGACGGCCAGAAGGGCATGGGTCTGATCATGCTGATCCTGATCGGCACCGTGCCGACCGCCTACGCGCTGAACCGCGCGCTGCCGGAATCGCAGGTGGTGCAGTTCCAGAAGACCTCCGAGGCAGCTTCCAAGGTGATCGCGGCCAAGGGCGCCGGCCACAGCATCATCGGCGATCCCCGCCCGGCGGTGACGCAATATGTCGCCGCGCGCAAGATCAGCGAAGGCACCTATCCGTCGCTGGCCGTGCTGGTGAAGGACGTCGGCGACCAGGTGCAGAAATACGGCACGCTCAACAAGGTGCCGGCTGAAGCCGTCGGCAACACCCGTAACGACATGTACCTGACCTCGGAAGCGATCCGCTTTTTGATGAAGGACAAGGAAAACGACCTCAAGAAGGAAGAGGTCGCCACCCTCAACGCCTACAAGGCCTCGCTCGACAGCGCCACCAAGTTCATCCCGACCTGGGTCAAGATCGCGGTCGCGATCGCGCTCGGCCTCGGCACCATGATCGGCTGGAAGCGCATCGTCATCACCGTCGGCGAAAAGATCGGCAAGACCCACCTGACCTACGCGCAGGGCGCCTCCGCTGAACTCGTTGCCGCCGGCACCATCGGCGCGGCCGACATATTCGGCCTGCCGGTCTCGACCACCCACGTGCTGTCGTCGGGTGTCGCCGGAACGATGGCGGCCAACGGTTCCGGCCTGCAGCTAGCCACCATCCGCAACCTGCTGATGGCCTGGGTGCTGACGCTGCCCGCCGCGATCATGCTGTCGGCCAGCCTCTACGTGCTGTTCTCGTATTTGTTCTGAGAAACGATCGCAGCGGTCTCTTTTCCGCTGCAACGCAACAGAAAAGCCCGCGCCAACGCGCGGGCTTTTTTGCGTGAGCCCCGAATAACGCTGGTCGCTCCGGTTTGGGTCTAGGCCGCTAAAGCGGTTTGAGGCAGCGACGATAGCGCGCGTATCGCACGCCAAATAAAAGAACGCCTGCATGAACATGCAGGCGTTCTCTCAAGTTGCTGTAGAAGTGCAAGAGACCTCTGGCCTGCGCTTGCCTCACGCCGGCAGCGCGTTCTCCACCAGCTTGATCCAGTACGACGTGCCGTGGACGATAGCTTCGTCGTTGAAATTATATTCGGGGTGATGCAGGCCCGCGGTGTCGCCATTGCCGCAGAAGATGAACGCGCCGGGACGCGCCTCCAGCATGTAGGAAAAATCCTCCGCGCCCATCAGCGGCGGGGTCTCGTGCACATTGGCTTCGCCGGCGATTTCCCTGGCGATCCGCGTGGCGAACTCGGTCTGCGAAGCGTGGTTGACGGTGACGGGATAACCACGCTTGTAGGTAAGGTCGATCTTGGCGCCCGTGATCTGCGCGACGCCGGCGACCACCTCGGTCACCCGCTTCTCGACCAATGCGCGAACTTCCGGCGTCAACGTCCGGATCGTGCCGCGCAATTCGGCGGTTTGCGGGATCACGTTGCGGGCGTTGCCGGCCTGGAATTCGCAGACCGAAATCACCGCCGACTCCAGCGGATCGATGCTGCGCGACACGATCGACTGCAGTGCGGTGACCACCTGCGCGCCGACCAGCACGGAATCGATGCAGATGTGCGGGCGAGCCGCGTGGCCGCCGAGCCCGGTGATCTTGATGTCGAGCTCATCGGTCGCCGCCATGATCGGACCGGGGCGAATGGCGAAGCTGCCGACCGGAATGCCCGGACCATTGTGCATGCCATAGACCTGCTCGATGCCGAAACGGTCCATCAGACCGTCCTTGATCATCGCGTCGGCGCCCGCGCCACCCTCTTCGGCGGGCTGGAAGATCACGACCGCATCGCCGGCGAAGTTGCGGGTCTCGGCGAGATAGCGGGCGGCCCCTAACAGCATCGCGGTGTGGCCGTCATGGCCGCAGGCGTGCATCTTGCCGGGATTCCTGGAGGCATAAGGCAGGTTGGTGGCCTCCTCGATCGGTAGCGCGTCCATGTCGGCGCGCAGCCCGATCACCTTGATGTCGCCCTTGCCGGCCTGCTTCTTGCCCTTGATGACGCCGACCACACCGGTACGGCCGAGGCCGGTCGCGACCTCGTCGCAGCCGAATTCGCGGAGCCGATCCGCCACGAATGCCGCAGTGCGGTGCACATCATAGAGCAATTCGGGGTGTTGATGGATATCGCGGCGCCAGGCCTGAATATCGGGTTGGAGGTCGGCGACACGATTGACGATGGGCATTGCAAATTCTCTGGTTCCGGGTTGAACGCTTGCCTGTCTAGCATGCAAGACGCGCTCCACCCACCCCTCTGCCGCAGGGGCCCTATCCATCCGGAGCGCTTGCCAAGGGGGGTCCGGGGCGGAAGCCTCGGGAACCCCGAAGACACTCTTATTCTTATTGGGCTCGTTGAAATGCCGGTGAACGGCCTCACGCCGCCAGCGTGTTCTCGACCAGCTTGATCCAGTACGAGGTGCCGAACACGAGCGCCTCGTCGTTGAAGTTGTATTCGGGGTGATGCAGCCCCGCGCTGTCGCCGTTGCCGCAGAAGATCAGCGCACCCGGCCGCTGCTCCAGCATGAAGGCGAAATCCTCGCCGGCCATCAGCGGCGGCATCTCGTTCACGTTGGCGTCGCCGGCGATTTCCCGGGCGGCCCGAACGGCGACGTCGGTCTGCGGGATATGGTTGACCGTCACCGGGTAGCCGCGGTTGTAGGTCAGGTCGATCTTCGCGCCCGTGATCTGCGCCACCCCGGCGACGACCTCGCGCACGCGCTTTTCCACCAGTTTTCGCACTTCGGCGTCCAGGGTCCGGACGGTGCCTGCCAGTTCAGCGGTTTGCGGGATCACGTTGCGGGCATTGCCGGCGTGAAATTCGCAGATCGAAATGACCGCCGATTCCAGGGGATCGACGCTGCGCGACACGATCGACTGCAGCGCATTGATCAGCTGCGCGCCGACCAGCACGGAGTCGATGCATTTGTGCGGACGCGCGGCATGCCCGCCCCGCCCCTCGATCCGGATGGCGACGGCGTCACCTCCGGCCATGATCGGACCGGGGCGAATGGCGAAGCTGCCGACCGGAATGCCCGGACCGTTGTGCATGCCGTAGACCTGCTCGATGCCGAAACGGTCCATCAGGCCGTCCTGGAGCATCGCAACGGCGCCCGCGCCGCCCTCTTCCGCCGGCTGGAAAATCACGACCGCATCGCCGGCAAAATTGCGCGTCTCGGCGAGATAGCGCGCCGCGCCCAGCAGCATCGCGGTGTGGCCGTCATGGCCGCAGGCGTGCATCAGGCCCGGGTTCTTCGAGGCATAAGGCAGGTTGGTCGCTTCCTCGATCGGCAGCGCATCCATGTCGGCGCGCAGCCCGATCACCTTCACCTCACCCTTGCCGGCGGGCCTATTGCCCTTGATGACGCCGACCACGCCGGTGCGGCCAAGACCGGTGACCACCTCGTCGCAACCGAATTCCCGCAACCGGTCCGCCACCAGCGCCGCCGTGCGGTGCACCTCGTACAACAACTCCGGGTGTTCATGGATATCGCGGCGCCAGGCCTGGATATCGGGTTGCAGATCGGCGACACGGTTGACAATGGGCATGGAACTGATCGTTTTTTCTGGTTGAACGCTGGTGCCTCTGTAGCATGCAAGACGCGAACCACCCAACACTCCGGCCGCAGAGCCCCATCCGCCCGGAAGACTACCCAAGCCGTCATGGCCGGGCTTGTCCCGGCCATCCACGTCTGACTATTAAGGCTGAACGGTTGCGAGCGGGTGGAAACAAAAGAACATGCCGAACAGGCTTGAAGGTGATTTCGACTATATCGTCGTCGGCGCGGGCACGGCCGGCTGCATCATGGCCAACCGGCTTTCGGCCGATCCCGGCAATCGCGTGCTGATCCTGGAAGCCGGCGGCAACGATAACTGGATCTGGTTCCACATCCCGGTCGGCTACCTCTTCGCGATCGGCAATCCCCGCTCCGACTGGATGTTCAAGACCGAGCCGGAGCCCGGCCTCAACGGCCGCGCGCTGGCCTATCCCCGCGGCAAGGTGATCGGCGGCTCGTCCGCGATCAACGCCATGATCTCGATGCGGGGCCAGGCCGCCGATTACGATCACTGGCGCCAGCTCGGCCTCACCGGCTGGGGTTATGACGACGTGCTGCCGCACTTTCTGCGGCTCGAGGATCATTTCCTCGGCAAGAGCGAACATCATGGCGCGGGCGGCGGCTGGCGGATCGAAGCGCCGCGGCTGTCCTGGGAAGTGCTGGATGCGGTCGGCGACGCCGCCGAACAGATGGGCATCCGCCGCATCGCCGATTTCAACACCGGCGACAATGAAGGCATCAGCTATTTCCACGTCAACCAGAAGCGCGGCCGCCGCTGGTCTTCCGCGCGTGGCTTTCTTAAACCCGTGCTGAACCGCCAGAATCTGCGGCTGGAAAAGCACGTGCTGGTCGACCGGCTGATTGTCGAGAACGGCCGCGCCGTCGGCGTGCGCTTCTATCAGGGCAACGAGATCGTCGAGGCCCGCACCAAGGGCGAAGTCATTCTCTGCGCAGGCTCCATCGGATCGACGCAGGTGTTGCACCGTTCGGGCATTGGCCCGGCCGACTGGTTGTCGCCGCTTGGCATCGACGTCACGCTCGATCGTCAGGGCGTGGGCCGCAATCTGCAGGACCATCTGCAGCAGCGCGCGATCTACAAGGTCGAGGGCGTCCGCACCCTGAACGAGACTTATTACAATCTGTTCCGGCGCGGCCTGATGGGGCTCGATTATGCATTCCGCCGCCGCGGTCCGTTGACCATGGCGCCGTCGCAGCTCGGCATCTTCACGCGCTCCGATCCGCAGCGCGAGCGCGCCAACATCCAGTTCCACGTGCAGCCGCTGTCGCTCGACAAATTCGGCGATCCGCTGCACCGTTTCCCCGCCATCACGGTCAGCGCCTGCAATCTGCGGCCGACCTCGCGCGGCACCGTGCGCGTGCGATCCGCCGAAGCCAGTCAGGCGCCCGCGATCGCGCCGAATTATCTGTCGACCGATGAAGACCGTCAGGTCGCCGCGGACGCCATCCGCACCACGCGCCGGCTGATGAAGCAGCAGGCGCTGGCGCGATTCCGCCCGCAAGAATATCTGCCCGGCCCTGCCGTCGGCGACGACGATGCGTCGCTGGCAAAGGCCGCCGGCGATATCGGCACCACGATCTTTCACCCCGTCGGCACCGCGAAGATGGGATCAGCTTCCGATGCCACTTCCGTCGTCGACGAGCGCCTGCGTTTTCACGGCATTGCCGCCTTGCGCGTCGCCGACGCCTCTGTCATGCCGACCATCACCTCAGGCAACACGAATACGCCGACGGCGATGATCGCCGAAAAGGGTGCGACGATGATTTTGGAGGATGCGCGCGCTTGACGAGCCCGGTTCGGACTTCGATCGGAGATGCCGAGTCACGCATCGCGCTGGCGCGATGGGGTGCGGAGGATCGAGGAAAGCCGCCTGCGCTTCTATTGCACGGCACCGGTTTCGTCGCCGAGGTCTGGGACGACGTCGCCCGCGAACTCGCACAGGATTACACGGTCTATGCGCTCGACCGCCGCGGTCATGGCGACAGCCAAAAGCCTGCGGCCAACCGCTATCACTTCCAGGATTTTGCCGAGGATGTCTGCCGGGTCGTCGAGGCGCTCGATCTCACCGATATCTACGGCATCGGACACAGTGCCGGCGCGACCGATCTGCTATTGGCGGCGAAACTGATGCCTGCGCGCTTTGCACGGCTGTTCGTGATGGAGCCGACGGTAATGGATCCGCGCGCGGCGCGCACTGACGGCTTGAGCGACTTCGGCAAAAGCGCCGTGCAGGGCGCGCTGCGCCGACAGGCTGAGTTCGAAAGTGCCGACGCCGCATTCGCGCGCTATCGCGCCGCGCCGGCCTTTGCAAAATGGACGGAGAATTCGCTGCGGGCGTACATCCGGCACGGCTTCGCGCAGCAAGACGATGGCCGGGTGCGGCTGCTTTGCACGCCTGAAATTGAATCAGCCGTGCTGCTTCCGATCCTGGAGGCGATGGAGCAGGTCTACGCGGGCGACGCGCGCGGCAATCCGTTCGCGTCGCTGTCCGAAATCGAATGTCCGGTGCGCGTGGCCGTCACCGAGCAGTCCTGGTCCATTTATAAAGAGATGGCGTCACGCGCGCTCGCCCTGCTTCCCTCCGCGAGCCAATGGACGTTCGAAGGCGCCGGTCACAGCGTCGCGCAGGAAGCGCCCCAACTCGTGCTCCGGGCGTTGTCAGCGTTCGAAGCACAAGCCGGGTAACGGGCGATCGCAACTTGTCGCTTGCCCGCTTCTATGTCTGCGGTGGGTACCGGTCGAATAACGGCAATTCGTGCGCGCGCTCCATCCAGCTGACCCGCTCGGCGACCTGGACGTGCACCATGACCGGAACGGCATCGGGATCGTCATAGGTGCCGCTTTGCACGTCGATGATCCCGGGCAGCATGTTCGCATTGGTGTAGAACAGGCCGGTTCCGCAATTGGCGCAAAACTGCCGCCTTCCGTGTTCGGAAGACGCGTAGACCTTCGGCTCGCCCTGCGTCACCTCGACTGCGTCTTCGGCGTACATCGCCCAGCCTACCATCGGTGCGCCGGCGTGCCGCCGGCAATCCGCGCAATGACACAACGCATGAACGATCAGGTCGCCGTCCACCTGGTAACGGATCGCGCCGCAATGACAGCCGCCGGAAATGCGCATCAGTCTCCTCCACGTGGTTTGTCGGGATGAGAATACTATGGCGCGGATCAGTCGAAAACTGCGGCATAAACGCATGTACGCCGCGCGGAATTCAAAAGCGATCTTCCGCTTGCCCTGATAGCGATTGCGCGTTGCGCTTTGGTGTTCCGTGTCGGCGTTTACGCCGACTTCCGCACCGCGTTGTCGACCAGCGTCTTGCCGAGCGACCAGATCGCGCCGGGCACCTTGTGGCTGGAGGCGATGACGGTGTCGAACGCCTTTTCGATCCAGCTGCAGTCTTCTTCGGTGATGACGAGCGGCGGCAGCAGCTTGATGGTGTGGCTGCCATGGCCGGAAACCTGGGTCAGGATCTTGTGATCCTTGAACAGCGGCACCGTGATGAGCTGGCAGAACAGCCCCTTGTTGGCGGTCTCGAGCACGTTCCAGGAGGCTTTCAGCCGCAGCGATTTCGGCGGACCGAACTCGACGCCGATCATCAGCCCCTTGCCGCGCACTTCCTTCAGCAATTCGTAGCCGGGCACCATGCGCGTCAGCGCAAGCCGAAGCTCGGCACCGCGCTTGGCGGCCTGCTCGACCAGCTTTTCCGCCTTCATCACTTCGAGCGTGGCGATACCGGCCGCCATCGCCAGATCGTTCTTCGCAAAGGTCGAGCCGTGCACGACCGCGCGGTCCATTTGATTGAAGATCTTGTCGAAGATGCTCTTGCGCGTCAGCAGCGCGCCGACCGGCACATGACCGCCCGACAGCGCCTTCGCCAGCAGCACCATGTCGGGTTCGACGTTCCAGTGCTCGACCGCCAAGAACTTGCCTGTGCGGCCGATCCCGGTCTGGATCTCGTCGGCAATGAACAGCGTGCCGTACTTGCGGCACAGCGCAAGAGCGCCCGGCAGAAACTCGTCGGTGGGCAGGTTGACGCCCTTGCCCTGAATCGGCTCGACGATGAAGGCGGCGACCTGACGCGACGACAACGCCTGTTCGAGGGCGGCGAGATCGTTGAACGGGATCTGGGTGCATCCCGGCAACAGCGGTTCGAAGCCACTGCGGAAGTTCGAATCATCCATCAGCGACAGGGCGCCGTAGGACAATCCATGAAAGGAGTGCGAACAGGAGACGATGCCAGGCCGCCCGGTGGCGCCGCGGGCGAATTTGATCGCGGCCTCGACGGTTTCGGCGCCAGAATTGGCGAAAAACACCTTGTCCAGGTATGGCACATGTTCGAACAGACGTTCCGCCAGCACCCCGGCCAGCGTCGAGACGTCGAGCTGCACCAGATTCGGAAAATCGGCGTCGAGCACGCTTTTCAACGCATGGCGCAACGCCGGATGGTTGCGGCCAATCGCAAAAACGCCAAATCCGCTCAGTAGGTCGAGATAACGGGCCCCGTCACGATCGAACAGGTATTGACCTTGACCCTTCTGAAAGCCGACATCATAGCCAATCGTCTTGAGCACGCGGACGAGCTGCTCGTTCAAATGGCGCGAATGCATGGAACTGCGCTGCGCCTGGCGCTCCACAAACATCTCGGAAACGTCTAGATTTGAACTTAGCATTCGCTACATACGTCGGTTGGTGGCCATTTCGTCAACTGAAAACGCCCAATGCGGCGTTTTGACCCCTCTCGGATAATCTACATAAGCAGGTTTGAACCATGTTGCACTGCCCAAGAACTGTCGCGCGCAGAATAGTTTTTTCCGGATTCTTTTTTGCCACAGGTGTTACTTCCGCACTGGCCGCCGACCCCACAGGCGATTGGAAAGTGGCCGACGGCGTCGCCAACATTCGCGTAGCACAATGTAACGGCAACATGTGGGGTGCCGTCGCCTGGGAGAAGACGCCGGGTGGCCGCGATACGAATAATCCGGATGCCTCAAAGCAGAGCAGACCTACACTGGGCATGCCGATTCTGATCAACATGAAGAAGAAGCCCGGCGTCGATGCGTGGGAAGGCCAAGTCTACAACGCCAAGGACGGACAGTCTTACAGCTCGACCATCAAGCCGATTGGAACCGACCAGCTCGAGATTCAAGGCTGCGTGCTCGGCTTCCTGTGCGGTGGCGAGACCTGGACCCGCGTCGGGCCGCCGATTCCCTCAAGCCCGAGCAACAGCATGGCCAAGGGTGCCGCGCCGAAAAATCCGGCAGGCGCACCGAAGGCTGGCGCCTCGGCGACGGCACCGGGTCTGACGCCCGCGCCCGGCTCGCCGGCGGCAACCGCCGCGCCGAAGACCACCGGTGCCGTGAACCCGGCGCCGGCTCAAAAGCCCGTCGCCGGCCAGAAGCAGGCGGCCGCCGATCCCGTCGGCGATATCTGCCTACTCCCCGATATCGCGCGGTTTGCCCATTAGCGCGGGCTGAAACAGCAGCACCGCCGCCAGCGTGGTGATGAGCGACAGCGCCAGCAATTTACCCATGCTGGCGGTGCCGGGATGACTGGATAGCCACAGGCTTCCGAAAGCCGTGGCGGTCGTCAGCGCGCTGAAAAAGATCGCGCGCGTCAGGCTGGTCTGCAGCAGATTCGTTCTGCCCGAGCGCCATGCCGTCACATAATAGATCTTGAAGGCGACGCCGATGCCGAGCATCAGCGGCCACGCGACGATGTTGGCGAAGTTGAGCGGCAGCCCGATCAGCACGCAGATCTCCATCGTCACGGCGCCGGCCACCAGGAGCGGCACCAGCGTCAGCAGCACGTCGGTGACCCGACGCAACGCCAGCCAGAGCAGCACGCTGATCACGATCAGCGCCCAGATGCCCGCGTGGATGAATGCCCGCACCACGGTATCACCGGATTTGAGAATCGAGACCGGTCCGCCGATCGCAGTCGGCTCGGCGGCGAGAACCGCATCAGCAAACTTGCGCAGGACTTCATTGTCGTTCGGATCACCCTTCGGCAGCGCCTCGACGCGCATCAGGCCGTCCTTGGTCTTCCAGCTGCTCACGAGTTCGGGCGGCAAGGTCTTCAACGTGACCGGCTGGGCCTGCATCGTGTTCTTGAGCTGGTCGAAGGTTATCTTGAGCGGGATGGCGAAAATACCCTGCGCCTTGTCGCGGACCGCTTGCGTTGATTCGGCAAGCTTGGACAGCGCATCCGCCAGCCGCCGTGCCGCGACCGCGCCCGGGCCCTTGCCGTCGCCGGCGGTCTTGCGCAGGCCATCGACCGAGCTCTTGAGCGCCTCGACGTTCTCGGCATCGGTCGGCGCCGCATCGACGGAATCCGGATTGAGCGCAGGACCCACCACCTTGGCGGCCTGCGCGATCAGCTTCAGTTTGGCCGGCTGATCCTCCGGCACGAAACTGTCGAGCGACATCACGCGAAGCACTTCCGGCACCTTCTCCAGCTTCGCCTCGATCTTCTTGGCGTCGGCGTCCGAATTCGTCATCACGTTGATGGCGTTGGCGCCGGTGTTCGGATCCTTGCGCAGGTCAAGGAAGGTCGCGATCGACTCCACCTGCGAGTTGCGCAGATTGATCGGGTTGAAGTCGAACTTCATGAAATAGAGCAGCGGCAGACCGGCCAGCGCGACCAAAATCGTGCCGACGATGATGACGACGCGATGCCGCTCGAGAAAGTCATCGACCGGCGCCAGGAAGGCGTAGCCGACCGGCTCGCCTTCGCCGGGAGGGTTGAGCAGCGTCAGCATCGCCGGCAACGTCGTGATGCTGGTGATGAACGCCACCAGCATGCCGGCGCCGGCGATCTTGCCGAGTTCGGAAATGCCCTTGTAGTCGGTCGGCAGGAAGCACAGGAAACCGGCGGCGGTCGCCATCGCCGCGAGCGACAGCGGGACCGCCGAGCGGCGGGCCGCGCTCTCCAGCGCGAGCACCAGATCATCGTTCTTGAAGCGCTCCGAACGGTAGCGGACGCTGAACTGGATGCCGAAATCCACGCCGAGGCCGACGAACAGCACCGCGAACGCGACCGACAGCAGATTGAGCGAACCCACCATCATCAGGCCGACCGCCGTGGTGATGGCAAGGCCGACGAACAGGTTCACGAACACGGCGAAGATGATCTTGCCTGAATGCAGCGCCATCCAGAGAATCACGAGCACGATCACGACGGTGCCGATGCCGTTGACGATCGCGCCGTCCTGGACGGTGGCGTATTCCTCATTGGCGATCGGAATCGGTCCGGTCAGCCGCACGCGCGCGCCATACTCGCCCGCGAAATTCAGCTCCTTGGCCGCCTGCCGGATCGCGTCGGTGGCTTCCTTGCCGGGCTCGAGCGCGTTGTAGTCGACCTTCGGCTTGAATTCGATGAAGGCGCGCTTGTCGGAATCGGCGAGCGGCTTGTCGCTGACGAGTTCGCGCCACGAGAACGTCGCCGTTCCCTTGCTCAGGATGTTCTCGACGGTCTGCGAGATCAGGTTGAAGGGCCGTTCCGTATTGTCGAGTTTGACCTGGCCGCGCTTGATGCCGGCAAGGCCGGTTTCCAGCGCGCCGGTCAAACCGCGGATCGAGGGATCGCCGGCCATGATTTCGATCAGCGGGGCGGCGGCTTCGAGCTGGCCAGCGACCTTGCCGACCTCCTCCACGGGCAGGAACAACAGCCCGTTCTTCTCGAAGAACTCGCCGGAACCGAGCGGCTGCACCGATTCGAAATTCTTGGTGTCGCCCGCAAGCTTATCGGCCAGCGCCTTGCCGGCGGCAGTGGTGAGCTCGGGGGTCGGGCCCTCGACGACGGCCAAAATCAGCTTTTCGCGATCGAACGCCTTCTCAAACTGGTTGTCGCGCTTGCGCCAGTCCAGGTCGGGCGAAATCAGCGTGTTGATGTCGGTATTGATGGAGAAGTTGCGAGCCGCATAGAAGCCCGCGCCAATCGCGAGGAGCAGCGAAAAGACGACGATGAGGGTGGCAAACCGCGTGCACGTTCTAACAATTGAGACAACCAGACTGGTCAGCACATCATTTCTTTCTAAGTCTTAATAGGGAGCTTGCCGAAAACGTCCGCTGTCTAGCGGAGTTCCGGGGGGCGATCTACATCGGGCGATCTATTGTTGTGGTTACTGTCAGAGAGGCCCCGCGTAGAGAAGGCAAAACGGGCCGAAATGGCATTGAGAAACCCCATATAGACGCCCAGTGCGGGCGAGAAAGTGACGAAACGGTGAGGAATTGGACGGAATTAGGGTATTAAGATACCTCCGTCGACCCAAGCCGAACACGGCCTTTTGCGTTCCGGCTTTTCTAGACGCTAATTTTTTGACACAAAGCCCTGTGCTTCCATGTGCTTGGGTGGATTGCCCCCGGAACGGTGGTGCGGTTATTGCAGTTTGTTCGGCCGGGGCCGGCAGGACTGGCTGCGCGAAGGCATTTGAATGAATTTGGTGCAACTTGCGTAATGAGCGTCCCATGGAAGTATATCTTGCGCAGCCCCGCGGATTTTGTGCGGGCGTCGTGCGTGCCATCGAGATCGTTGAGCGTGCGCTGCAGAAGTACGGCCCGCCGGTCTATGTGCGTCACGAGATCGTGCACAACAAATACGTGGTCGAAAGCCTGAAGAACAAGGGCGCCATCTTCGTCGAGGACCTGTCCGAAGTTCCCCCGCTCGCCGTTACCGTGTTCAGCGCCCATGGCGTGGCCCGCAGCGTCGAGGAGGAGGCTGCCGCCCGCGGCCTGCCTGTCCTCAATGCCACCTGCCCCCTCGTCACCAAGGTCCACAATCAGGGCAAACGGTATATGTCGAAGGGCCGGGCCCTGATTCTGATCGGCCATGCCGGCCACCCCGAGGTCGAGGGAACCATGGGTCAGGTTCCCGGGACGGTCCTTTTGGTCCAGAACGTCGACGACGTGGCCTCCCTGACCCTCCCGGTCGACACCCCGGTGGCCTATATTACCCAGACCACCCTCAGCGTTGACGACACAAAGGACATAATTGCGGCCCTTCAGGCCCGTTTTACGGATATTCAAGGCCCAGACATCCGGGATATCTGCTATGCGACACAGAACCGCCAATCTGCGGTAAGGGACCTGAGCAAACTGGTGGACGTCATTTTGGTGGTGGGGGCTGCCAATAGTTCCAACTCAAACAGGCTTCGCGAAATCGGCACCGAGGTCGGGGTCGCGAGTTATCTCATTGCCGATGGCAGCGAGTTGAACCCTGATTGGCTTAAGGATGCGAAGGCCGTCGGCATCACGGCGGGGGCGTCGGCGCCCGAAGTTTTGGTGGACGACGTGATCGAGGCTTTGAGACGTATCGGACCCGTCAAGGTGTCGGTGCTTCCTGGGAGGGAAGAAAATATCGAATTTCGGCTTCCAGCCGAACTGACTGCGGGCTGATCCATTCACGAGTTACGACGACTAAGGTCCAGAAAGAAATCCTGTAATGGCAATACCGTTCTTCAAAGAGTTGCGTATCGGCGGCTATTTGATCAAGCAGAAGCTGCTTGGCCGAAAGCGCTATCCGCTGGTGCTGATGCTCGAACCGTTGTTTCGCTGCAACCTCGCCTGCGTCGGCTGCGGCAAGATCGACTATCCCGATGCGATCCTCAATCGCCGCATGTCGGCGCAGGAGTGCTGGGACGCGGCCGATGAATGCGGCGCACCGATGGTGGCGATCCCCGGCGGCGAGCCGCTGATCCACAAGGAGATCGGCGAAATCGTGCGCGGCCTCGTGGCGCGCAAGAAGTTCGTCTCACTCTGCACCAACGCGCTGCTGTTGGAAAAGAAGCTCGATCTGTTCGAGCCCTCGCCCTATTTGTTCTTCTCGGTGCATCTGGACGGCCTGAAGGATCACCACGACAAGGCGGTGTCGCAGAAGGGCGTGTTCGACCGCGCGGTTTCGGCGATCAAGGCGGCGAAGGCGCGCGGCTTCACCGTCAACGTCAACGCTACGATCTTCGACGGGCATGCGGCGGAAGAGATCGCCAAGTTCCTCGACTTCACCACCGAACTCGGTGTCGGTGTTTCGATGTCGCCGGGCTACGCCTATGAGCGCGCGCCGGACCAGGAGCACTTCCTCAACCGCACCAAGACCAAGAAGCTGTTCCGCGACGTCTTTGCCCTCGGCAAGGGCAAGAAGTGGAACTTCATGCATTCCGGCCTGTTCCTCGACTTCCTGGCCGGCAACCAGAGCTACGAATGCACCCCGTGGGGCATGCCGGCGCGCAACATTTTCGGCTGGCAGAAGCCCTGCTACCTGCTCGGCGAGGGCTACACCAAGACCTTCAAGGAATTGATGGAGACCACCGACTGGGAGACCTACGGCACCGGCAAGTACGAGAAGTGCGCCGACTGCATGGCGCATTGCGGCTATGAGCCGACCGCCGCCAATGCCGCGCTGGTCAATCCGTTGAAGGCGATGTGGGTGGCGCTGCGCGGCGTCCGGACATCAGGTCCGATGGCGCCGGAGATCAACCTCGATAACCAGCGCCCGGCGCAGTACATCTTCTCGTCGGAAGTGCAGAAGCGCCTGTCGGAGATCCGCAAGGATGAAGCCGCGGCTGCCGCTGCCAAGCAGCAGCAAAAGGCCTCCACGGCCGCCTGAGGGCGACCGAGAGCGCAACGCGGCCTGCCCGCGTTGCGTGAAGGCGAGACTCAAAACAAAGAAGCACAAAACAAAAATGCCGTCGCATATGCGACGGCATTTTTCGTTGCAGCGGGCTATTTCAGCAGCGTCAGGCGTTGGCCGCGGCCAGCCCCTCGCCGCCGGAGATGAAGCCGCGGCAGCCGCGCAGCGAGCGCAGCGCACGATTGAAATCGATGCCCGTGGACACCAGCGCGCGCAACGTTCTCGGATTGCGCGCGACGCCGCGCAGCACCTTGCGCAGGTCGATATCGCCGTTCGGCTTGATCGCGCTCTTGGCCAAAGCCGGCAGCGCACGGCTGGCAGGATCGGAGATGACGCGGAGTGCCGCGAACGGAATACCTGCCTTGGCCGCATAGGCCGCCGCGATGTGGCTTTCCATGTCGACCGCCGCGGCCCCCGTCTCCGAATGCAGCGCGGCCTTGCAGGCGGTCGCCGCAATCACCCGCTCCACTCCGGCCAGACCGCCGCGAATCACGCGCCGCCGCCGCAGCGCGGCGCTGGCAATCACTTCCTCGTTGAGCGCCAGACCGGCCAGAAAGCGGGTATCGCCGGCCAGAACCTCGGTCGCGACCACGACATCGCCCGACTTCAGCGACGGATCGAGCCCGCCGGCGACGCCGAAAGAGATGACACCCCTGAATGTCGATGAATCCAGTGTCGCGAGCAGCGCGCGCAATTGCTGCGGATCGCTACTGCTGCAGATCACGATCATGCCTGGACCGGCCGCAATGCGGGCCTCTTGTACCAAGCCTGTAACGATCAAAACCGGCCGCGGATCAATTTGATTGAGATCACCCGAATTGAGATCACTCGAATTGTCCACGATCGCGGCGGCCCCCGCCCCCCAAGTCACATCCCGACCCCTACCACCCTGCTGTTGGTGCTTCTCAAATTCCGATACCGCGCCATCGCCCAGAGCGGAAAGAACTTCGAGTAGCCATGATAACGCAAATAAAACACCCGCGGAAACCCCGTAGCCGTGTAGCGCGGCTCATCCCACAGCCCTTTTTCGGTCTGTGTGGTTTTTAGGTACTCCACACCGCGCGCAACTGCCGGGTTCCCGACTTCGCCCGCTGCCATCAGCCCAAGCAAAGCCCATGCCGTTTGCGAGGAGGTCGATGGTGCTGCCTCGAATCCCCTGTAGTCCAACCGGTAGCTGACCGCATCCTCGCCCCAGCCGCCGTCCTGATTCTGAATCGATAGCAGCCAATCGACCGCCTTGCGAATCATTGGGTCCTGATGATCGATACCTGCGACATTTAGCGCACAGAGCACCGACCATGTGCCGTAGACGTAATTCAGCCCCCAGCGGCCGTACCACGAGCCTTCGGCAAGCTGGGTGCGGCGCAAATAGTCGATGCCGTCGGCAACAGCCTTGCTGGTTGCGGCGGTTTCGCCGAGTTGCGCCAGCATCGAGACGCAGCGCGCGGTGACGTCCTCGGTCGGCGGATCGAGCAGCGCGCCGTGGTCGGAGAACGGGATGTTGTTGAGATAATATTCGAGGTTGTTGACGTCGAAGGCGGCCCAGCCGCCATCGCGGCTCTGCATGCCCTCGATCCACTCGCGGCCGCGCGCGATCGCGGTATCATACTCGTTGCTTCCAGACTGCTTGCGCGCGCGGTCCATCGCCATGACAACGACGGCGGTGTCGTCGAGATCCGGATAGTAGGCGTTGTTGTACTGGAACGCCCAGCCGCCCGGCCGCACGTCGGGACGCTTCACCGCCCAGTCGCCCTTGATGTCGAGAACCTGCTTCGGGACCAGCCAGTCCAGCGCCTGCTTGGTCTGCGGCAACATTTCCGTGCCGCCCGCTTCGATCATTGCGTGGCAGGTCAGCCCGGTGTCCCACACCGGTGACACACATGGCTGGCAATAGGCTTCGCGTTCGCCGATCACGAGCAATCTATCGATACCCCGGCGCGTGACGGCGCGCGGCGGATAATCCACGGGCCTGCCGAACGCCTCATACATCATCACGGTGTTGGCCATTGGCGGATAGATCGCGCCAAGACCATCTTCGCCGTTCAGCCGCTCTTCGATGAAGGCCACGGCCTCGTCGATCGCGCGGGCACGAAGCTTTTTGGGAAACAGCGGCTCGATCTTGCGCAGGATGACATCGAGCGAGCGGAACAGCATGAACCAGCCCCAGCTCTGATGCGGCGCCTTCGCGGTCATGCCCACCGACTTCGGATCCTGCAGGAACAATTCGTCGATGCCGACGCCTTTGGGATTCTTTGCCAGCGGCTTCAGCGCCGCCAGCACCATCAGCGGTACGATCGTGGTGCGCGCCCAGTACGATATCTTGTTGAGATGGAACGGCGACCACATCGGCAGCAGCATGATCTCGATCGGCAGCACCGGCACCGCGCGCCAGGTCAGCACGCCATAGAACGCCAGCAAAAACCGGGTAAAAACGTTGACGTTGGCAGCACCGCCGCGCGAACGGATCGCCTCACGCGCCCGCACCATGTGCGGCGCATCGACGGAATCGCCGATCATCTTCAGCGCGAAATAGGACTTCACGCTGGCGCTCATGTCGAACGCACCGTCCTGCACCAGCGGCCAGCCGCCATGTGCGCCTTGCGTCCGCCTGATATAGTGGGCGATCTTGGCTTCGAGTTCGCTGTCGACGGGCTCGGCGAGGTAGTGGCGCAGCAGCACATATTCCGACGGGATCGTGCTGTCGGCTTCCAGCTCGAACACCCAGTGCCCGTCGGATTGCCGATAGCCGAGCAGCGCCTGCGTCGCCGAAGAGATCGATTTCTCCAGGGCGACGGGATCGACTGCCGTGATGGGATCGGCTGCCGCGATGGGATCGATGACAACGCTGTGATCGACGGAAGACATTTCGTCAGACATCCCTCTGTTCGCGATCGCGTACCGTAAAGCCGGTCACGCTCTCTGCCAGTCAGGCCATCATGCTCTGGCCAGAACCAGATCGGCCGCACGGTCACCCGACCGCACCGATCCCTCGATGGTTGCCGGCAACCCCGTATCAGTCCAGTCCCCGGCGAGAAACAGGTTTTTGTAAGCGGTGACCGGACCCGGCCGCAGCGCGTTCTGCTCCGGCGTCGCCTCGAAGGTAGCACGGCGTTCGCGCACGATCTGCCAAGGGGGTAATTCGCCCTGCACGCCACCTGCCTTGCAGACGTCGCGCCAGATCGCCTGCGCGAGTTCTTCACGCGGCATATCGACCAACCGGTCGCCATTGCTGATGGTGACCGACAGGCGCTGCGGGAACGCAAACAGCCATTCCACCAATCCACCGACGACGCCAAGGATCGGCGGCGCATCCCTTGGCGGATCGAAGCGGAAATGTGCATTGACGATGGCGCGAAATTTCGTCGGCGTTTTGAGACCCGGCAGCAACGACGCGGCGGGACGCGGCGGAACGGCGAGCACCACGACATCGTCAGGCGCGAGTGAAATCGCGTCGTCGCCGAACTTCAGTGCGCCGACATGGCTGCCGTTCATCGCGAATTCACGCAGCTCATGCCCGAGCTGAACGCTGGCGCCCTTGTCCTGCAGCAGCTTGATCGCAGGTTCGATCAAGACCGAACTCAGCCCGTCGCGGGCGATCAGCGGCCGGCAGGCCTGGCCGCCGGCGAGCAGCGTTTCACGGACGATCGCGCCGGCCAGCCCCGCCGAGCCCTCCGGCGGATCGACGTTGAGCGCGGCCAGCAGCAACGGCTGCACCAGCCGCTGGTACAGCGTGCCCTCGCAGGGGATCGCCTTGCCGACCAGTTTGTCCGTCCCTGCCCAGATCAGAGGCATCAGTGCGAGATAATCGCGCAAGGACGTGTCGGGCACCCGGCGCGCCTCGTCGAACACCCACAGCGGCAGCCGGCCATCGCCGAGATCGAGCTGCCAGCGCTGGCCGGTCGAGACGTCGCAGAACGGAAACTGCGCGCGCTTCGGTCCGACCAGTCCCGCCTCGGTGCCGATCGAGCGCGCATAGGCCAGCGCATGGCTGTTGCCCGACAACAGCAGGTGATTGCCATTGTCGATCATCAAATTGGTGGCGGCGTCGAAATAGGAGCGGCAACGGCCGCCGGTCGTTTGCGTGGCCTCGTGGACGCACACCCTGTAATTGGCGTTCGCCAGCCGGACGGCGGCGGAGAGGCCGGAAATGCCGGCACCGATGATGTGAGCGGTTTTTTGCATCAGATGATCGCGTAACGGAGAAGGATGCCAATCTTGGCCATCTTGGTGACGCGGACCGGCGCGCGCGGCGCGGCAAAGCCCCGTTCCAGCAACAGATCGAGGATGGCGCGGTAATATTTCGACATGATCCGGGGCGCACGCACCTTGCGTCGCGAATTGCGCTTCATGATCTCGTCGGCTTTCTCGAAATACGCCTTGGCCCGTTCCGCCAGCGGCTGGCACACTTTCGGCAAAGCGCGTTCGACAATCACCTTCTGCGGGTCGTTGCTGGTGATCCCGGCATGCAGCAGGGCTTCACGCGGCAGATACAGACGGCCGAGGGTGGCGTCTTCATCGATGTCGCGCAGGATGTTGGTCAATTGCAGCGCGCGGCCAAGATGATGCGCGAGCTCGACGCCGTCACGCTCGGGCAATCCGAACACCCGCACCGACAGGCGTCCGACGGCGCTCGCGACGCGGTCGCAATAAAGGTCGAGCGTTGCGAGATCCGGCGCACGGATGTCCTGCGGCACGTCCATTTCCATGCCGTCGACGACGGCCAGAAAATCCTCGCGCTTGAGACCGAAGGTCCGCACCGAGGCGACGTAATCCTGCAGGCGTGCCGGCGGATGGCCCTGATAGAGTGCGTCGATGTCATCGCGCCATTGCTGGAGGGCTGCGAGCCGCTCGCTCCGCGGACCGTGCGAATCGGCGATGTCGTCGACCTGCCGGCAGAAACTGTAGATCAGGAACATCGCCTCGCGCTGGTCGCGCGGCAGGATGCGCATCGCGGCATAGAACGAACTGCCGGACGCGGTGGTGCCGTAATTCGCGTTGGCCGCCGCCGTCTCTGATGTCATGCACCGGCCGCCGGGTTCGACAAGGGCCGCCGGCCCACCGCGCGGCGCGCGATCTCGCCGGCGACACCGCCGAGGCTTTGCGCCAGCAATTCAAGCGGACTGAGATGCACGCGCTCAGCGAGCGGATCGCGCACCTTCAGCAAGCCTACGATCTTGTCGGCAAAGGCCTGGATCACCGAGATCTCGAGGCCGAGGCGGAAATCCTTCACTTCGGCCGCCAGCGATTTGCTTTCGTTGAGCACGGTCTCGGTCCGCACCGCGAGCGCCTGCAGGCACTTCAGCAAAGCGGGCGGTGACTTCGCCTCGCCCAGCATCTCGACCGTAGCACCGGCGGCTGCGAGCGCGTCGCGCGGCAGGTAGACGCGGTTGAGGTCGCGGAAATCCTTGGCGCAGTCCTGCAGATGGTTGTTGATCTGCAAGCCGGCGCACAGCGCATCGGAGGCGGCCCAGGTCGAGGTGCTCTCGCCGTGGACATCGAGCATGAAGCGGCCGACCGGCATCGCCGAGTAGCGGCAATAATGGATCACGTCGTCCCAGTTCTCGTAACGCAGCTTGGTGACGTCCATCCGGAACGCAATCAGCACGTCGAGCGCGTGGCGCGGCGGCATCTCGCGCGCGGCGAGCGCATGGCGCAGGCTGACCGCCTCCTTCTGGGTGTCGCCCTTGCCGAGCAACTCCGCTTCGAAGAGGTCGAGAAGCCTCAGCTTTTCGTCTGGCGGCAGCGTCGCGTGATCGGCGATGTCGTCGGCCGTCCTGACGAAATTGTAGAAGCTGAGAATCAGCGCCCGGTGACGCGGATGAATGATCCACGACGCGACCGGAAAATTCTCGTCACGGTGGGTTTTTCCGGATCGCAGTTCGCTCGCGCTGGTCATCAAAAAACTGGCTACATTGGTCCAAAATGGCGGCACGCGCCGATATCAGGCGCATGCGACGGATCGCGAGCCCCATATAGGGGAATACGCCGCCAAAACCAATGCTATCTGGGGCCATCGGCGCATGCCGCGGCGCCGGCGATCGAGCCGGAAAAAGCCCGTGCGCGGCGGTTAACCGATGAGAACGCGCTTATTGCCCGTGGTTTTTCAGCACCTGGTTGCAGGCAGGCGTGATCTTGGGACGATTCTGCTGCAAGCAGGCCAGGATCGTGAAGTCACCCTGATCGATCACCGGGCGGCAGAAGCGCTGCACGTCACGGGCGCAGGCCTTCTGCTCGTCCGGCGTTCCGCTGCGCTGCTGCTGGGCGAAGGCATCCGATGACACCGCGATCGACAATAAAGTGAGAGCCAGGAAAAGTTTACGCATCGTATTCCTTCATTTCGGCAGCAAGAAATCCTGTTCCCGAATCGTGGTTCGGCCTCGCCGGGACGGATTTGTTTGAAGATGCCGCGTAGCGCAGCAATGAGCCGACGACAAGCACTGGTAAATGCGGCCAAATTTGCGGCGGCGGCGCTCGTCCATTAACCAATTGATATCTAACGTTTATTAGCGGCATATTTTTCTTCTTAATTGGCTGTTGCGGACAGGCCCCCGCAAAGCTAGATGCTGCCAACGAAGCTCGACGGATATTTTTGATTCCGGTGCGTGAAAATGCCGCCTTTCGGGGCGCTATCGCCGCAAGTGGCATTTTGTCATTTGAACCTAACATATCGCGGGAACACTAAATCTTCGATGTGGGCGAGACGTGTCTTTGCAAGAGCGTCTATTTTGATGGGAAAATCACAATGAAAATGTTTGGTTCCAGTCTGTTTGGTCAGGCTCTCACGGCCGCTGGCGTCGGCGCCGCGCTGATGTTGTCGGTCTCCGCAGGCTACACGCAGGCGGGAGGCCCGTTTGCCGGTTTTGACGGAAATTGGGCTGGCGCAGGCACGGTCGCGCTGTCCAACGGCACCACGGAAAACATCCGCTGCAAGGCCGACTACAAGGTCAATGCCAACGGGCTCGGCCTGAAGCAGAACCTGAACTGCGCCAGCGACAGCTACAAATTCGTTCTCTCCAGCGACGTCACCAGCCAGGGTGACCGTATCTCCGGCAACTGGAGCGAGAAGAGCCGCAACATCTTCGGCAATCTGCAGGGCACCGCGGGCGGCGGACAGATCGACGTGTTCGTCGAGGCGTCCGGATTTGCGGCCAATTTGAACTTGCGGACCAACGGCACCAAGCAGATCGTCCAGATCAGTTCCAAGGGCGAAATCCGCGGCGTCAACATCACGCTGACGAAGACCTGATCGAGCGGTCCTCTTTAGTATCAGAGCCAGGTTCTGTTGATTCAGAACCTGGCTCTTTTTCGTGTAGATGGCTTTTTGAATTGACAGCTTGACCCGCTGCTCTGCCGATCTGCTATTTTGCCGGCTTGGCGTGAGCGCCGGTGCCGCGGATCTTATCCGACAGGTTGATCAGGAACATCGACGTCGGCCGCAGGATGAAGAGATCCGCGACCAATGCTGCGACCATCGAGAACGCGCTGAGCCAGCCAAACAGGCGCAGCGACGGCAGGTCCGAAAACACCGTCACGACGAGGCCGCAGGCCAGCACCACCGTGGTCAGGATCAGCGCCGGGCCGACCAGCACGGTGGCGCGTTCCACCGCCAGTTCCGGACTGATGCCGGGCTTCGACTCCAGCCGCAGCCGGTTCAGGAAGTGGATCGTCGCACTGAGGCCGAGGCCGAACGACACCGTCAGCGCCACGACGCTGGCGAATTGCAGCCCCTCCCCCAGCATCCACAGCACGGTGCCCGATGCCACCACCGGGAAAATGCCGGGCAGGATGCAGGAGAACATCACCACCACCGAGCGGAACGCGAGGCCAATGAAGATCGCGACCAGCAGGAATTCGATGGTGAGGCCGTGGTTGAGCTTCTGAATCATGTTGGCGCTGTTGCGCGCGGCGATGGCCGACAGACCCGTCACCGCGATCTCATAGCCCGGATGCTCGGCGCGCACCTTGTTGAGCGCTGTGTCGAGCTTGTCGACCACGGGAAGAATCTCGCTTGAATCGAGATCGGGAACGCGGCCCGACACCACCACGGCGTCCTGATCGGCCGAGATGAAGCGCCGCACCAGATGTTCGGGAATCACGCTGACATATTCCTTCAGCGTCGCGACATCGCTGCTCCCTGCCTTTTCGGCGAGCCAGCGGCGCAGCGTTTCCAGCGACCAGACGTTGCCGACGCCGGCCGCCGTTTCCACCATGGCGTGGACATCGGCGATCGTCTTCAGGGTGTCCGGTGAATAGAGCGAGGCGCCTTTGGGGAATTCGATCAGCACGTCGATCGGGTTGGCGCCGGTGAGCTTGGCATCGAGACGGCTCGACGCCGCCACCGCCTGGCGTTTGTCAGGCACCTGGTCGGCGAGACGATAACGCGGCTCCAGCGTGGCGTAGATATAGCCGAGGCCGGCGACCAGGAGCACCGCGATCAGGCTGAACAGCCCAGGGCGGCTGACCATGCGCACGGCGATCCAGTAGCAGAAATTGCGCAGCGCCTGGACGCCGGCGTCGGCGCCCTGGAACTTCACCGCCATGATCTTTTCGTTGCGCACCAGCAGCACGCCGAACGCGGGCACCAGCGACAGCACCGCGATCAGCGCGATGATGGTGGCGGCGAGCCCGGCCTCGCCGAACTTGCGGATCAATTCGGAGTCGGAGAATTGCAGCGCGATGAACGAGATGCCCGCGGTGCCATGGGTGAGCACGCAGGCCGGCCCCACCACCAGCACGGCGTTCTTGAACGCGGTGTATTTGTCCTGTCCCGCGATCAGCCGGTCGCGCGCAGCGAAGGTCAGCTGCATCGAATCGGAGAAGCTGATCACCATGATGAGCGGCGTCATCACGTTGAGGAACATGTTGAGATTGAATCCGGCCCAGCCGAGACCGCCGAGCGCGAGCAGGATCGCAATGATCGGCGGGAACGCCGCGACGATCATGAACGATATCTTGCGGAAGAAGATGATCGCGATGATGCAGCCGGCGAGGATGCCGAGGATGTTGTAGGTCAAGCCGTCGCGCTTGACCGCGTTGCGGATCTCGAGCTGCATGACCGGAACGCCGGACAGCTGCGCATTGAGCCCGCTGCCGGCGAGATCGTCGGCCATGATCTTCCTGATATCGCCGATCACCTTGGTGAGGCTTGAACTGCCGACGATCGAAGGTTCGAGCGACAGCACCATCAGCGCCAGCGTGCCGTCCTCCGACAGCAATTTGCCGCGAATGATCTCGTTGGTCTTAACGGTCTCGACGAATTTGTCGTAGGCTGCACCTTCCGGCAGCTCGGAGGGGAACAACGCCGCCGGCAGCTTGCCGCGCTCCGGCGCCTGACGCGCCGAAAACAGCGACACCAGGCCGCGCACGCCATCGACCAGTTGCAGGTCCGTGACCATGTCACGGATCTTTTCGAGATTGGGGCGCGCCAGCAGCGTTTTGCCTTCGACCACCACCAGCACGTCGAATTCGGTCGCCGGAAAGCGCTTTGTGACGGCTTCGTACTGCTTGTAGTCCTTGGAATCGGAGCGGAACAGCTGGCTCAGCGAATCATCGATCTTGATGCGCTGGATGCCGAAGATCGCCGCGATCATCAGGGCGGCCAGGATGAGGCAGGACAGGATGGGCGCCTTGACCGCGATGAGCCCCATGCGCTCGAGCCCGAAGGCGATGCTCTGCCCGGGCGGCGGCGGCTCCTCGATCTCCTCGACGTGGACCCGACTTTCGGTGTTCTTTTCGAGCATACCCTGTCCAGTTCTCACGTCGGCTTGAATTGTAGCTTGGGTTGCGGGCGCGGATGCGGCTCAGTCAGCCCCATATCTGATTGGCGCTGATTGGCGCTAGCCCTTGAAATCACGCGGTAAATTAACCGCCGCCGTTTTACAGGCCCGGACCGCATACGGCAAGCGCGCGGCGGGGGTCAAATCGCCGTGCAGATCACGAAAATCGCCGCTAAGTCTCTGATTTGTCACACTCGAACTAACCAGCCCCGATCCGTGCCGGCGCCCCGCCGCCGCTTTCATCTTTTAGTGCGACGCCCGTGACTTGCCGGGCCAGCCCCTCGCGCACCAGCCAGGCGATCTTGAAGGCGGCTTCATCGTAGCTCAGCCCCGCGCCGTGGACGTTGGAGACGCAGTTGCGCATCGCGTCGGTGAGGCCGATGCGCGGCGCAAAGGTCAGATAGGCCCCGAGGCTGTCCGGCGCCGACAGGCCCGGCCGCTCGCCGATCAGCATCAGGACCATCCGCGCGCCGAACATGGCGCCGATCTCGTCCCCCAGCGCCACGCGCGCGCCGGAGGCGACCGCGGTACCGCCGGGCTGGATCCCGGATTCCTGCAATCGCGGAACGAGATTGCGAACCAGTTCGATCGCATGGACATTGACCGCCGCCGGCGACAGGCCGTCGCCGACCACGATGGCCAGCTGGCACGGGCCACCGCATCGATCGGCCAGCGCGCGTTGCGAGGCCGGATCGAGCATGCGTCCGAGATCGGGGCGGCGCAGATAATCGCGCCGGTTGCGCGCCTGACTGGAGAGGAGAACCGGCGCCAGTCCAAGACTGGCCAATCCCTCGACGAGACGCGACGTGTTGAAGGCGCCATGAACCGCATCGCGGGCCCGCGCGTGGTCGAGGGTGAAGGCGAGCAGCGCCTCGGTCGGCATGCTGGCGCCGGCCCGGCCAAGCCCGACACGCGCCGGCGTCAGCTCCCTCAGATGCTTAAGCGAACGGGACGGCGGCACCGGCGTTTTCATGCTGGAGCCTGTTTTGTTTGACGCGTTTTCTACCGCAGATAAGTCTACGCAATCTGCGTAAACTTGATTGCTATGCGAACCGGTACCCACTTCGCTCGAAACCGCTCTGGTTACTCGGCGGGGACCGAGGCCTCGCGCAGCCGGATCGAATAGTTCGATGCGCTCTGCTGACCGCCGGAGGCTGCACGCGCGAACAAGATCAGATGATGCGCGATCATCGCCGAACCGATCAGGCCCTCGATGTCGCCCTGCCGCAGCCGCCGCAGCGCGAATTTCCAGAACGCTTTCCGGTAGTCGCCGAGCACCCCGACTTTCCAGAAGATATTGCGCAGCATGATCAGGCCGCGCCTGATATTGGCCCAGCTGCGCATCTCCGGGCTGACAGGCCTCTTGATACGGTTGGCGTAGGTGTATTCGCACTGGTACTGATAGCGGGCGAACAGCCGCGCGGGTTCATAGGCAAATTCCATGCATTTGCGCCATGAACTGACCACCTGGTCATAGGGCAGCAGGAAATCGACATTGGAGTCGCGGCTTTCGTCTTCCTCAAGCAGCCGGCCTTCCTTTTGCAGGCGATCCCACAACGGCGTCTTCGGCAGCGCCTGCAGCAGGTTGATCGTCAGCAGCGGAATCCGGGATTCATCAACAAAGGCCAGCAACGCGTCGGCGGTCTCGGGCTTGTCGGTATCGAGACCCATGATGATGCCGGAGACGACCTCCATGCCATAGGAATTGATGGTGTGGATGCCTTCCAGGATCGGGACCATCATGTTGTGGTCCTTGTGCATCGCCTTCAGCGCGTCGGGATCGGGAGTCTCGATGCCGCAGAACACGGTGACGAAGAAAGCCTCCTGCATCAGCTGGAGAATCTCCGGCCGCTTGGCGATGTTCAGCGTCGCCTCGCACGCGAGCCGCGTGATGTAGCCGGTTCGCTTCTGCCATTCGACAAGATGCGGCAACAGGTCAAGCGCTGCCTTGCGGTTACCGATGAAATTGTCATCGACGAAATACACCGTGTCGGTCATTCCGCATTCGCGCAGCCTGTCGAGTTCGGCGATGATCTGCTGCGGTGATTTCAGGCGCGGATTGCGCCCATAGAGGCCGGGGATGTCGCAGAATTCGCACTGATAGGGACAGCCGCTCGAATACTGGATGCTGCCGAGGAGATATTTTCTGGTCTCGGCGAGTTCATAGGCCGGGATCGGAAATTCCGTCATCGCGAGGCGATCGGCGGTCTTCAGCACCACCTGCTCATCGGGCCGCGACGGGTCGCGCGCCAACCGCGCGATCAGATCATTGGTCGCGTCGCCGAGTTCGCCGACATGGAGATAATCGAACGAGGGATAGTAATCCGGGCAGGCGCTGACCGACGGCCCGCCGATCGCGACCGCAAGGTCGAACGCATGGGCACGGCGGCAGATGTCGTTCATCTGCTGGCGCTGGATGTGCATGCCGCTGACGAATACCGCTTCCGCCCACTCGAAATCTTCCCTCGTGGCGGGGCGGAGGTTTTCGTCGACGAAGCGGACCGGCCAGTTGGCCGGCAAATAGGCCGCGATCAGCAGCAACCCCTGCGGAGGCATGAAAGCCTGGACGCCGTCGGTCAGAGGGTAGGCGTACTCGAACGTGCCAAAAGAAGACGTGTATCGCGGGAAGACACACAGGATGCGCCGTGCCGTCTCAATGCCTTCAGCTCTCATCAAACTTCCTCAGCCAAAGCCCTATCGCAAATTTAAGCACGTCATTGAAGGGTGGGCCAGAAATTCTTCAAGATTGTGGCGGCCTCTTATAACCCGCTGGCGGCCCGATGGTTGCGTGACAGATTAGTCACCGGGCGCGCCCGGACGGTTCAAGCGATCAGCCGTGACGCAAATTCGGGTAGCAGGCCCGCGTCGCCCGCAAGGCGGAAATCGGCCCCGGCAAGCCCGCTGCGCAGCAACCAGTCGTCGAATTCGGGCGCCCGCTTCAGTCCGAACAGGTCCCGGACATAGAGCGCGTCGTGGAATGAGGTGGACTGATAGTTCAGCATCACGTCATCCGCGCCCGGCACCCCCATGATGAAGGTAACGCCGGCGGCCGCCAGCAGCGTCAGCAGATTGTCCATGTCGTCCTGGTCGGCCTCGGCATGGTTGGTGTAGCAGACGTCGACGCCAAGCGGCAGGCCGAGCAGCTTGCCGCAGAAATGGTCCTCCAGCCCGGCGCGGATGATCTCCTTGCCGTCATACAGGTATTCCGGGCCGATAAAGCCGACCACGCTGTTGACCAGCAAGGGATCGAAGGCGCGGGCCACGGCATAGGCCCGCGCTTCCAGGGTCTGCTGATCGACATTGTGATGGGCGCCCGCCGACAGCGCCGAGCCCTGGCCGGTCTCGAAATACATCACATTGTCGCCGACGGTGCCGCGGCGTAGCGATAACCCGGCCTGCTGCGCTTCCCGCAACAGCGCCAGATCGACGCCAAAGCTGCGGTTGGCGGCCTCGGTCCCCGCAATCGACTGGAATACGAGATCGACGGGCGCGCCCTGCCCGATCAGCCCGAGCGTGGTGGTGACATGGGTGAGCACGCAGCCCTGGGTCGGGATCTGCAGCCGCGCGATGACGCCGTCGAGCAGGCGCACGAGTTCGCCGATCACGGCAGGATCGTCGCTCGCCGGGTTGATGCCGATACAGGCATCGCCCGATCCGAGCAGGATGCCGTCGAGGATCGAGGCGGTAATGCCCTTGGCGTCGTCAAAGGGATGGTTGGGCTGCAGGCGGACGCTCATCCGGCCCTTCAGGCCGATGGTGTTGCGAAACGCCGTCGTGACGGCGCATTTTTTCGCAACCAGGATGAGATCCTGGTTGCGCATCAATTTGGACACGGCGGCGGCCATCTCCGGCGTGATCCCGCGCGATATCTGCTTCAGCACCGCGGAGGTCGCAGCGTCCGAGAGCAGCCAGTCGCGAAACCCGCCCACCGTCAGCGACGAGATGGCGGCAAAGCCTGCCGCATCGTGGCTGTCGACAATCAGCCGGGTGACCTCGTCGTCCTCGTAAGGCACTACCGTCTCGCTCAGGAACTGCTTGAGCGGGACATTCGCGAGCGCCATCCGCGCCGCAATCATCTGCTGGGCGCTGTCGGCTGCGACGCCGGCCAGGCGATCGCCGGAACGCGGCGGCGTCGCCTTGGCAAGCAGGTCGCGCAAATCGTCGAAGACGTAAGAGGTGGCATCAATGGCTTGGCGATAGACCATGCTGATTTCCAGGCCCCTGCTCTCGCTCCACTGTCGTGGCCGCCGACTAGTTCAGTGTAGCGTAATAGCGGCCGAAAAAGCTAATCTCATAAGCGATCGCGGCGAACACAAACAGCTTATGGAATCTCGGATTGCGCGTTATCGCGGCCACCGCGCACAGCAACACGAATACGCCGATCCGCGGGAGATATTCAGGTCCGAGGAAACGTAGATGCTGCTCGCCCTTTATCAAGGTATCGACCACATCGAGCGCTTCCGTCAGGGCAATAAAGCCAAAGAACCAGCGGCGGCGGTCGAGAAAATAGTCCTGATAGCCCTGATAATCATCGAGATCCTGAGGGGAAAAGCAGCGCGCTCAGGAAATAGTACATCGACGCGTACACGCAAACGAAGGCATACAGGCCAAACGTCCATTGCTGCACGAAGCTCAGCCGAAACTCCCACCACCAGAACGTGACCACGTTCAGGAGCGCCCAGGCGACCCAGCCCAGATGAACCGACCAGATCGGGGTGCGGCCGGGATGCTGGATCAATGTCGCGACGCCGCTGATCAAGCGGGTGACGCTGAGCCCGAGAATGATGGCGACCAGCACGCGAACGTGAAGATAGAGATCGACATTGCCCGTCAGGGCAGCAGTTTGAGCCATAAGCCCCCGTCCTCACTCACAAGCGAACCACATGGTGCAGCAGCGTCCCGCGCACAGGATGGTCCCAGACGATGGCATCAGGGTTTGCGCGTTCGCCCGCCCGGGCAAGACGAGCCGGACTCCGTTCCGTCGCTGCGCTCGCTGTCTAGCTTGATTCGCGCCACTGGTGCATGCGGCTCACCTTGCGTGAGAACTCATCTGCTCGCTTGAGGCAGGTAGGCGCGCCCTCACCCGATGAGATTCTAGGCAGCCCGAACGGTGGCGAGAAATTTGACCACTTCGGTCTTCAGGCGCTTGTTTTCGTTGGCGAGCATTTGCGCCGATGCAAGCACCTGCGAAGACGCCGTACCGGTATCGCCGGCGCTGCGATTGACGTCGGCGATGCTGGTTGCGACCTGCGTGGAGCCGATGGCGGCCTGCTGCACGTTGCGGGCGATTTCCTGGGTGGCGGCGCCCTGTTCCTCGATCGCAGCGGCGATCGCCGCGGCAATTTCGGAAACCCGTCCGATCGTGCCGCTGATCTCCTTGATCGCGACCACCGAATCCTGGGTTGCCGCCTGCATGCCGGCAATCTGCGTCGCGATTTCGCTGGTGGCCTTGGCGGTCTGCGCCGCCAGCGCCTTGACCTCCTGCGCCACCACCGCAAAGCCGCGGCCGGCCTCGCCGGCGCGCGCGGCCTCGATGGTGGCGTTCAGCGCCAGCAGGTTGGTCTGTTCCGCGATCGTGGTGATCAACTGGGTGACGTCGCCAATGCGGTTTGCCGCGAGCGACAATTCGGCGATCCGCGCGTCGGTCTTCTGCGCCTGATCGACCGCCTCGTTGGCGATCCGGTTGGAATCCGCCACCTGGCGCCCGATTTCGTTGATGGAGCCGGCCATTTCCTCGGTCGCGGAAGCGACCGATTGCACGTTGCTGGACGTCTCTTCCGAAGCCGTCGCGACGACCGTGCTGAGCTGCTGGGTCGCCGCGCTGCTCTCGTTCAGGACAACGGCGGAGCTTTCCAGTTCGCTCGACGCCGAGCTGACGTTCTCGATGATATTGCCGACCGCGGTTTCAAAGCTTTCCGCCAGATTGTGCAGTTCGGCACGGCGGGTGGTTTGTTGCGCGCGATGCTCTTCCTCGCGCCCGGCGGTCTCACGTTCGGCCTTGGCGACGGCCTGCACCTTGAATTCCTGGACCGCGTGCGCCATCTGGCCGACTTCGTCGCGGCGAGCGAGACCCGGCAGCTTGACTTCGAAATTGCCGGCCGCGAGTTCGCGCATCGCCCGCGACATCGCCACCACCGGGCGGGAAATGCTCCGGCCGACCAGGAACGAAACGACGATGCCTGCGAACGCCACCACCAACAGCACCACCATCAGCGTCAACTGCTGCTGCTCGAGGTTCAGCCCCGCACGGGCAATCTCCCGATCCTTGCTCTCGCTGCTGCGCGTGATCAGATCGTCGGTGAGCTTCTCGATATCGGCGAAATTCCGCTCCGCGCCCTTGATGAACATCAGCGCCGATCCGGTATCGCCGTCGGCCATCTCGATCGCGTTCTTCGATTGCTTGAGATAGCCGGCAACGGCGGTTTTCAGCTTTTCAAGGCCATCCGATTTGACCCCGCCCTGGGCGCTTTCGACCGCCTTCAGGGCTTCAGCGATCTTCGCGGCGGCATCGGAAGCCTCCTTGACGATGGCCGCAACTTTCTTGGCATCCGTTTCGTTGGCCGCGGTCGCCGCCAGGCGATACAGCTTGGCATGCGCCATCCAGGTTGTGGTGGTGAGGTCGTTCGCAAGCTCGGATTGCCGCATCGGGCCCGACACAAGCGCGTCGACAGCGGTCTGGTTCGATCGCAACGCCTGCAAGGCATAGGCGCCGACCCCGACCAGAACCAGGATCAGGAACGTCGGCGCGAGCTGTACTTTCCAGGACAGCCCGATATTTTTGATCCAGCCGAGCATATCAACCCTTCGATGCGCCGATCCTGGGCGCCACTGGTTGTCAGGGTGTCAGAGCTTGTAGATGCCGGCGCATACTGCGGTGTTGTCCAGCTTCTCGCAGTACATCTGCTTCGGCTCGACCTTCTTGCTCACCGGGTTGACGAATTTGTAGTCCTGCCAGAACGAGGGCTGCTTGGCGGCCAATTCGACGCGCTCCTTGACATAGAGCTTGCCGTCCACGTCCTGCGCATCGCTCATGTCCTTGCCGACGAATTTCGGGTTCGAGCCGTGAGCCAGCACCTTGCCATCGAGCTGATAGACGACGACGTACAAGTCGCGATCGATGAACTTGGCGTCCTTGTTGGTAAATTCGGGATAGGCCTTGTCGGGGCTCTGCTCCTTGATGAAGGCGACCGCCTTTTTGACCATCGCGACGGCGTCATCCTTGCTTGCACCATCGGCGGCCATGGCGGCGCCGGCGGAAACGAGCGTGGCAACAAGTGCTGAAATCAACGGCTTCATGAAGCGAGTATTCACCTTAACTATCTCCCCGATTAGTTGGTTCGGCAGGCGGTCCACAACCGCGGCCCTTGAACGCTCGCAGAAAAGAGCAAACCAACGGTTAAATTGCCTATCCGTAGGGCAACTGGCCTCAAACGCGGCCCTTCCGGTGCCGCTGGCCTGCCAAAGGCGGCCAGCCCGCCGCGGCGGAGTGCCCGGGTTCCACGCCAGGGAACATTTCAATCATATGATTTTCTTATGGATTTCTTCCGGGAGTTGCAGCCAGCCAAACCTCGTGGGTTAAGAAATTCTCCATGAAAATTTGACATAATTTGTCGACGGCCGACGGTGCTCACCGGCCCCATTTGGAGTGCCGCGATGACCCAATCCATAAAATCCCCTGGCTCTTTCCCTGGTAGATCCATGCTGTCCCGCCTTTCGCTTGCAGCCAAGCTGTACTCAATCTTCGCGTTGTTCGCGGTCCTCGTCGCCGCCATCACGGCTCTCTCCGACTACAACACCCGACAGAACACCGCCCTCACCGAAGCCGTCGCGACGGCAAGCCGGGCAGCGCTGAACGTCGAACGGGTCAATTCGCTGGTCTATGCGGTGGTGATGGAATCCCGCGGTGTCTACATGTCGACGGAGCCCGCCGTCGTGAAGCGGTACGGCGACGGGCTGCTCAAATTCAACGAAAGCATTCTCGAAGTCGTCAGGAACTGGCAGGCGCTGGTACAGGCCGACGATGCCGAGCAATTCGCCACCTTCAAGAAGCGCATCGAACAATTCATCGACTTCCGCAAGGAACTGGTTCGGCGCGGCGTCGAAATCGGCGCCGCCGCTGGCCGCGAATGGGGCGACAATGACGCCAACCGCCAGGTGCGCTCGGCCCTGAACAAGGATCTCGAAGCGCTTTCCAAGGTCTACGCCGAGCGCAGCAAGAAGCTGGCGCAGCAGGCCGACGCCAACCATACGCTGGCCTTTGTCCTGACCGGTCTCGGCGTGCTGGCGATCGTCGTGGTCGTGATCGGCGTGCTGATCATTGCCCGCTCGGTCGCGCGTCCGCTGTCCGTCATCACCGACACCATCAAGCGCGTCGCCGAGGGCGCCGAAGGCGTCGAGGTGCCGCACGCCAATCGCGGCGACGAGATCGGTGCGCTGGCGCGCGCCATCAAGATTTTCCAGGAAGCGATGGATCGCAACCGCAACCTGAACTCGCAGGTGGTGGAGGATTCCAAGGCCCGCGAACAACGCACCCGGCAGATCGAAGCCTCGGTGGACGCGTTCCGCGAAGCGATCGGCGGCGTATTGCGCGCCGTCACCGACAACGCGACGTCGATGCGCGGCACCGCCGAGACCATCGCCAGCGTGGCGTCGGATGCCAGCGGACGCGCGGTTGCGGCGTCAGGCGCCACCGAGCAGGCTTCCAGCAACGTTTCCGCGGTCGCCAGCGCCGCCGAAGAACTGTCCGCTTCCGTCGAGGAGATCGGCCGCCAGGTCCGCCAGTCCGCCAGCGCGGTCGAACAGGCCGGTCTGCGCACGGAAAAATCCGTCACCGAGATCGAAGGGCTTGCCGCCGCAACGCAACGCATCGACGGCGTGCTCAACCTGATCCAGGCGATCGCCGAGCAGACCAATCTGCTGGCGCTGAACGCAACGATCGAGGCCGCGCGCGCCGGTGACGCCGGCCGCGGCTTCGCCGTCGTCGCCCATGAGGTCAAGGCGTTGGCCGAGCAGACCGCCAAGGCGACCGCCGAGATCGGCCAGAATGTCGGCCTGATCCAGACCTCGACCAGGAACTCGGTCGATGCCGTCCGCGAAATCGGCAACGCGGTGCGCGAGATCAACGATGTGACGTCAGCGATTGCCGGCGCCATCGAGCAGCAGGATTTGGCGACCCGCGAAATCTCGCAGAACGCGCAACTGGCGGCGCAAGGCAACGGCACGCTGGTGGTCAATATCGGCTCGCTCAGCGACGCCATGGGCAAGACCAGCACGGCCGCGGCGTCCGTCCTTACCGCCTCCAGCGACCTGACGGCGACCGCAGAAACGCTGTCCCGCGAGGTCGAAACATTCTTCCGCAACCTGCGCGCCGACCCGGTCGAGGATTTCAGGCGCACCGGCACCTAGTCTAGTGCGGATGAAGTTATTCTGAAGCGATATCGGATTCCCAAATCGGCGGATATCTGATCCGCCGGGCCGGCAACGCCAAGGGGTATCAACCTCTCAACCATCCTTTTCGCGTGTGCGCATTAACCATTTGTTAACCATAATCTTGCGATTGTCCCGGCACGGCCCCAGCGCATTGGAGGAGAACAACCATGGCCCGGGAGAGCAGAGGCACCAACAGGCAGCCACACGCAATCCGTCGCCCTCACATCTACAGCCTCGTTGTACCGCGGACGGAGGACCAGGGTGATTCGGACTTCAGCCTCGAACTCGAAGAGGTCCCATCAGCCCCGTCAGCCGCGGCCCTACCGAAAGACGCCGATTCTCCAGACCATCTTCAAGCGCTTGAGCTGATCAGTGGCGCCGCCCAGGCCATGCAGATGGTGGAAAGTCACTCGCACAAAATCCAGGCCAAGGCGTTCGAACTGTTGCAGCATTCACGTTCGAAGCGAATTGAGGCTTCACAACAGATTGCCAGCCTCCAGGAAAGATTGATTGCAAGTGAGGCGAACGTAGAACAACTCACCAAACGACTGGCCGAAGCCGAAGCGCGCGCGAATACAGCCGAGCACTGGCTGCGTCGCTTCCACGACGCCATCAACACGGCCTTCGCAGACAAGCGCGCTTGCCAGCCCGACAAGGTCTCCTCAGCTGCCTAGAGCATGATCGGTTCCGATAGAATCAGAACCGAAGCTCCAGTTTCTTGTCTTGACGCGTTTTCTACCGCAGATAAGTCTACGCAATCTGCGTAAACTTGATTGCTATGCATAAGGCGACATCGCAACCAGCTCAGGGGACGGCAGGCGCGAGTTGGAGGCCTTTAAACGTCTGAGCCGTCCCACTGTACCAACTCTACCGTGATGCCCTCGGGACCCTCGAAGAGCCGCAGCTTTCGGCTGATGTAGTCCATCTCGTCACTCAGCACGGTTACGCCGTTGGCCACGAGGTGCGCGGTGGCCGCCTCAATGTCGTCGACCCGGAACGCGAGGTGATTGAAGCCCAGTTTTCGCAGATTCGTCGGGTGCGCACCCGGATCGGTCCCCGGGGGCGGGTCGAACTCCAGCAGCTGGATCTCGAAATGAGGATCCGCTCCTTCGAGTGCGAGGGTGATGTGCTGCGCTTTCATGCCCGGCATGCCCATGTACCGGGCGGGAAGGCCACCGTCGATCGTCGCGACGTGCCCCTTCTTGAAGCCAAGCAGCGCGAAGAACCCGATCGCCCGGTCGGCGTCTGCCACTGCGATCGTGATATGATCCGGATTGAGTATCATCTGATCACTCCCTGTCATCAACGCCGCGCACTCGGCCCGCCGGCTTACTTCCGCCGGGCGAGTTGCCGGCAACTGCCGCTCCCGCCCGTTGCAAGGCTACCAGCTCGCTCCGTCGCACGGTAGGCGGGCTGGCCGCGCGGCGAAGTCTCCTTCGGGGAGCAAGCTGGTCCGCTCATGCCGACCCAAATCGGACATGCGCGACGCCGATTATCTGATCGCGCTATTCGTCCCGTGATCCCTTCAACGACCATACGGCCATGCGATGGCATGTTATGTCTTGAGCCGGAGTTCTGGGAGGCGACATGAAACGGCGAGATTTCATGGCTCTTACGGCCGGCGCAGCGGCATTGGTGCCGCTTGCCGCGCTCGCGCAGCAGGCCGAGCGCGTGCGGCACATCGGCGTGCTCATGGGCACGGCCGCGGATGATCCGGAATCCCAGACCCGCATTGCGGCGTTCGCGCAGGGGCTCGCACAATTGGGCTGGACCGACGGTCGCAACGTGCGGATCGACATTCGCTGGGCCACGACCAATGCCGACGACATTCGCAGACACGCGGAGGCCTACAGGCAGGCCGGCATCTACACAGGGCGCATTCTGAAGGGAGAGAAACCGGCCAACCTGCCGGTCCAGCAAGTCACAAAGGTGGAGTTGATCATCAACCTCAAGACCGCCAAGGCGCTCGGCATCAGCCTGCCGCTTGCGCTACTCGGCCGCGCCGATGAGATCATCGAGTAAGGGCATCAAGGTCCGCGCCTGGCGCCTTTGAGACATGCCCGCCTATTCTGAGAATGTCCGTTCACCGGGGTAGACCGGAGGTCGCCGTGGTCCGGGCAAACCGACGCGAATGACCCAACTGAGACATTAGTTCGCCGCCAGAACTGACATCGGCCCCTTCAAGTATGTTAGTCTGAGCCAGTACGAT
>NZ_JAFCLR010000057.1:0-45028 GCF_018131065.1 Bradyrhizobium sp. AUGA SZCCT0431
GGCCTTCCCTGCGCAATGGCTTTACGGCTTATAACGCGATCTCCCCGGTGAACGGGCTTTCTTGCCACCGTCGCTCCTGATCAGCTTTTGGCCTCTCAGGAACTTGACACCAGCAACGGGGTGTCAGGACCACGCGCCTTCGCCGTACGCCTCTGTCGCGTTACGTCTTCGCAACTTCAGCGTCCACCGCAACCCGTCCAACGTCCGTGACGACGGCCGACGCCCTCTGAGTGGGACGGGATGGCCAAATATGTATGCCTGATTTGGTTTCTGGAAAAGCGAAATATTTTTTATTTCGGGGCTTGACATCATTTCCGAAAATCAGAACTGATTTGCCCGTCGGGTTGATTTGTCGCACCCGGATCGCGAGATTGCGCTTGCGCGCGAGGCGACGCAGTTCGCGAAATGACCGGTCCCGTTCACCGAAAATTAGCGCTCGCTTCGGATTCCAGTTTACAACCGTTGGATGTGACGGCTAGCTTTACGGCGAGGTGGCGAGCGTCCATTCTCCTTTGTCGCGCAGCCGCAAAGAGTGGAAGTGCGAGGGACGAGCGCCATCGACAGTGCGGTGTCCGAGGTCGTTCACGAAAGGTACGGGAAGCCAGAGTGAACCGACGCCTCTTATTGGGAATTACGTTCGGAGCGATGTTGATGGCAGGAGGCGAAAACGCCGTCGCGACATCTGCCGAAACCTCTCCGCCAAAGCCCCCGAACTGCCCTGATCTGCCTGAGCGTAAAAACCTGATCCTGGCCGACGGGTCGATTGCAGATGTGAGAATTGTGCAATTCGGCCCTACAAATCTCTACATACCGAACAGTTGGGTACGGCCTTATTGGTTTTACAAAGATCCTGTCACCGGGACGATTTTATCGGGCGGTCTCGCTTTTGTTCCTGAACTCCATGAAGTGGAGTGCCCGGGAGTGGTCCACACGCTCAGCCCTGATCAAAGCGGTCCAGTAATGACGTTGTGGTCGAGCAAAAAAGGACCTTTGCCGACCATCTCGGTTGGCGAGGTGTCGATGTTGCGCATCACCGCTGATTTGCCCAACCCGGGCGAACGGCTGCGTGTTGTTTATGGCCGCTTGCACCACTTGCCCAAATTGAAGCCCGTGCCGGGTATCGTGGTCTATCTGGGAATAGATGCGGAAATTCGAACAACAAACGTAGAGAGCCCGGCCATCGAGGATTTGGTTCGCTGGATGGCTTCACCGCCCAATCGCCGCGACAACGCGCGTGAATTTGTATTGAAGGTCGAAAGTCGATGACTGCGAGATGCAGCGCATGGTAACGCGGGCATGCTATCGCATGGGCCTGACGCTTGCTGCTGCCGTATTCGCGTGGGCGGTGCCAATTGGCATCTGTACCTCTTCTGCCCGCGCGGATTATCTTCACTTCTCCTCGCTCGATATGACCCCGGTCCGGATCAGCCTGGTCAACAAAGTTGTCGGGAAGGCCGACTTCCCCGATCTCGTAGTGCCGCGGGCCTACATATTTTTCGTCAATGGCTTTCCGCCAAGCGAGGGACCGTTACCCTCGCAACTGAGTTCGAACGACGTCAACCTGATGTTCGTTGACGGTACAGGTGAAGCCTGGACGGTGGCAACGGCGGATCGGGCGCGACGAGACGGTATCGACCCCGCCACGGCCGGTCATCGCATGCGCGCTGAAGAGACGATCGTTCAGATCAGCCCCAGCAAAATATCGAGTGTAGCCTATGCGGATGCGATGCGCGACGACGTGCCGCGATCTGCCCCGAAGCGTCAGGACGACGATTTCGACGGACTGGCGCATTACCGGGGCGTCTCCAGTTTTTCCTACTATGTCGGCGGCTCCGACGACGAGTTTTTTTCAGCGCGCTGTCAGGAGGCGCTGAACCCTGTATTCCAGTGCCTCTACACGATGTCGATTACCGAAGGCGTCGTGGGCTCTGCCACGTTTGTCGACTTTCGCCTTTATGGCGGTCGCGCCTATGCCAACCGCCGGCTGCGCTTTGCTCGCGAGGTGGCGTGCCGTTATCTCACCCGCTGCTGAGCCCGGTCTAAGCAGCTACCTCAACCGCTGCTCATAGATCAGGTGAAGCGACTGATATCGGCGGCAAAGCTGTCTTGCGGGTACGCTGGCCAACCCTGGCACAGGTTGCTTGAACGAGACCTTGCGGGCTTCAATCCGTCCTGCGGGCTTCGCCGAGAGAGGGGTTTCAGGTCGTTCGCCGGTACGGCCGCGCGCAGAAGGTGAAGTCCTCCAGCCAAAAAAGACGAGGTAAGCTGTCGGGAGCCGCGCCGGTCGTTCGTCCTCCGAACGCAAATCTCGACGGCATCATGCAAAAACCGGAGCCCTCCAATGATCCCCACCATCACGGCCTTTGAAAGTTCGCCCGACCGCGGCAAGGGACAGGCACGTGACATGCGTGTTCGTTGGGCATTCGAAGAAGTAGGCCAACCTTACGACGTTCGTCTTGTTTCGTTCAGCGAGATGAAGGAGCCCGCGCATTGTGCGCTTCATCCTTTCGGGCAGATTCCGACCTATCAAGAAGGCGATCTCGCTCTGTTCGAGTCGGGGGCGATCGTGTTTCATATCGCGGAGCGCCATGCAGGCCTGTTGCCTGACGATGCGAATGCCCGGGCGCGCGCGATCACATGGATGTTCGCCGCGCTCAGCACGGTGGAGCCGCCGATCGTTGAATTCGGAATGGCCAGGCTTTTTGAGGGCGACAAGCCCTGGTCCGCGCAACGCATGCCTCTCCTCGAGGAGCGCGTCCGTCACCGGCTGGGCCAACTTTCGCTTCGCCTTGGCGATGCCGACTGGCTCGATGGTGCGTTCAGCGCCGGTGACCTGATGATGGTGGCTGTGCTGCGCAGGCTGAATGCGTCGAGCATATTGGACGAACATCCGAACCTCTCCGCCTATGTCGCCCGCGGCGAAGCGCGGCCGGCCTTCAAGCGTGCTTTCGATGCTCAATTGGCGGTTTTTACCGCGGCTTCGAATCCGTAGGATCGGTGGAGCCAACGGGTCGCGCGATTGCGCGCCCGGTGACAGGCTCCGCGATGGCTTAATCCAACGTCCGCTACGCCGGCACCCGCCCGCCGAAAAACGGCATTAGTGCCTGGCTCAGCGTGTGCGGCCGCTTCGAGGTAAAAACCATCTCGGCGCCGGCGGTGTCGGATTCGCGGCCGGGTCCGCCGAGCAGATCGGAGACGCGCCGCGCGATGGCGGGTGCGGGGTCGATCCAGTCGACCGGCCATGGCGCCAACTTCACCAGGCGATCCAGCAACAGGGGATAGTGGGTGCAGGCCAGCACGACGGTATCTGTGCGGGCGGCATCGCCGGCGCCGTTGCCGACGAAGCAGGGCGCCAGTTCGGTCGAGATGTCCTTGTCGCTGACGTAAAAGCCGCTGAGCGCGCGTTCGGCCAATGCGGCGAGCTCGGCCGAGCCGACCAGCGTGACCTCGCAGCCCTGCGCGAAATCGTCGATCAGCTTTCTGGTGTACTCCCGCTTCACCGTGCCCTTGGTGCCGAGCACCGACACGCGTTTGGTTCTTGAGCTGGCGCAGGCCGGCTTGATCGCGGGCACGGTGCCGACGAACGGCACAGAATAGGCGCTGCGCAGATGCGACATGACCAGCGTGGAGGCGGTATTGCAGGCGATCACCACCAGATCGGGGGAGTGGGCCGCGATCAGTTCGCCGACCAGCGGCACGACGCGGGCGATGATCTGTTCTTCGGTATGGTGGCCATAGGGGAAGAATGCATCGTCGGCGACATAGACGTAATGGGCGTCGGGCCGTGCGCCCACGATCTCGCGCAAGACGGTGAGGCCGCCAAGGCCGGAATCGAAGACAAGAATCGTTGGAGGAGCTGCCACGCTGCGACTTTAGCCGATCCGCGGTTACCGTTGGGTTGATTTGAGGGTCCCGGCGGCCTGTTCATCGGGCCGTCGCCAGCGCAAGAACTTTGGAATAAGCCAATTTGGGATGATTCAAATCGCTTTGGCAAGGGCGGAAAGCCATGGCAGCGCCGTGACAGCCGCGGACTCGATTCACCTCTCCCGCTTGCGGGGTTGAGACGAGCGAAGCTCGCTCTAAGGTCGACGCACGAAGTGCGGCGGGTTGGGGCTCTCTCCACACGAACAGTCTGACTCGCGGCAGCACCCCCACGCCAGCCCAGCCCTGCCCGCAAGCGGGAGAGGGGGCGCAGTCCCTACGCGTCGTCAGCTCTCGCCGAACACGCGCTTGAAGATCGTGTCGACGTGCTTGAAATGATAGCCGAGGTCGAAGCGTTCTTCGATTTCGGCGTCGCTCAGATGCTTCTTCACGTCGGGGTCTTTTTTCAGCAACGTCAGGAAATCGCCTTCGCCGCGCCATACCGGCATGGCGTTGCGCTGCACGTATTTGTAGGCGTCCTCGCGGCTGGCGCCCTTTTGCGTCAGCGCCATCAAAATCCGCTGCGAATGCACGAGGCCGCCGAGGCGGTCGAGGTTCTTCTGCATGTTCTCGGGGTAAACCAAAAGCTTCTCGACCAGGCCGGCGAGGCGCATCAGCGCGAAATCGAGCGTCACGGTGGCATCGGGGCCGATCATGCGTTCGGCGGATGAGTGCGAGATGTCGCGCTCGTGCCAGAGCACGATGTTCTCCATCGCCGGCATCGCATAGGCGCGCACCATGCGCGACAGACCGGTGAGATTTTCCGACAGTACCGGGTTGCGCTTGTGCGGCATCGCCGAAGAACCCTTCTGGCCCTCGGAGAAGAACTCTTCGGCTTCCAATACTTCCGTGCGCTGCAGGTGGCGAATTTCGGTGGCGAGGCGTTCGACCGAGGAGGCGATGACCCCGAGGGTTGCAAAATACATCGCGTGGCGGTCGCGCGGGATCACCTGCGTCGAGATCGGCTCCGGCGTCAGTCCCATCGCCTTGGCGACATGTTCTTCGACGCGCGGATCGATCTGCGCAAAGGTGCCGACGGCGCCCGAGATCGCGCAGGTGGAGACTTCCTTGCGGGCGGCGATCAGGCGCTCGCGGGCGCGGGAAAATTCAGCATAGGCATAAGCGAGCTTGAGGCCGAACGTCACGGGCTCGGCATGAATGCCGTGGGAGCGGCCGATGGTCGGCGTCATCTTGTGTTCGAAGGCGCGCTTCTTCAGCGCGGCCAGAACCTTGTCGATATCGGTAAGCAGCAGGTCGGCGGCGCGGGTGAGCTGCACGTTGAAGCAGGTGTCGAGCACGTCGGAGGAGGTCATGCCCTGATGAATGAAGCGCGCCTCGGGGCCGACGATCTCGGCCAGATGGGTCGTGAAGGCGAGGACGTCGTGCTTGGTCTCGCGTTCGATCTCGTCGATGCGGGCGATGTCGAAGGTGACGTTACGCGCCTTGGCCCAGACGGTTTTGGCGGCTTCCTTGGGGATGACGCCGAGTTCCGCCTGCGCGTCGGCTGCATGCGCCTCGATCTCGAACCAGATCTTGAAGCGGGTCTGCGGCTCCCAGATGGCGGCCATTTCCGGGCGGGTGTAGCGGGGGATCATCGACGACTCCGGCGAATTGTTTTTTACGCCGTGCTTTAGCAGGGCCGCCCAAATGAGACAAACAAAGCGAGACAAACGGCCGGGAAAAACGGCTGGGTAACGCCGGGCCAGGCTGGGGCGGAGTGCCCGGCGGAAGGGGCGGCCGGAAGGGGGTCCCAATCACGAAAAACTGAATGACAGATATTGAAATCTGTCAGCGAGACATGCTATATCCTTCTTCGACGCCACGGATAGGGGCGTCATCCGGGTTCGCTGGCACTGAGCCCGGGTATTTGAAGAGGACTTAAGCCATGACAATCGAAATCATTAATCTGACGACACAAATCACCCGCTGGCTGAACGCCCGGGTGGCCCGCCATCTGGAAGCCCAGGCGACCCGTTTGGGACCGCTGAAAAGCTGAACCTTCTAAAGGCTAGAGCATTGATGCTCTAGCTTCCTGTTTTGACGCGTTTTCTTCACGCGAACCGGTATGCACTTCGCTCGAAAACGCTCTTAGGGGGATTAAATGACCACCCGTTCCATCATTTCGCAGGTGTGCGCATGAACGAAGTCGTGGTTTTGACCCCTGAGCGAATTCTCGAGGTTACCGAGGACGTATTGCGCCGCTACGGGCTGGCCAAGGCCACGGTGGTCGACGTTGCCCGTGCGCTGGATGTCAGCCACGGCAGCGTCTACCGCCATTTCCCCAGCAAGGCGTCACTGCGCCAGGCGGTTGCAAAACGCTGGCTCGACCGCGCCAACGCGCCGCTGCAGAAGATCGCGGAATCCTCCGGACCGGCGCCGGCCAGGCTCGAGAAGTGGCTGCGCACGATGTTCGAGATCAAGTACAAGAAGGTCTCCGAAGATCCCGAGATGTTCCAGACCTACCTGACGCTGGCCCGCGAGGCCTGCGAGGTCGTCCACGCGCACAAGGAGCGCCTGGTCGGTCAGGTCGCGGATATTCTGTCCGACGGCGTGAAACAGGGGGTATTCCAGGTCGCCGACGTCAAGGTTTCAGCGCGCGCGGTGTTCGACGCCACCATCCGCTACCATCACCCCGCGCATTCGGACGAATGGAGCAATCCGGAAACGGCTGCTCGGATCGACGCGCTGCTGGCGCTGGTGATCAAGGGCCTGGAAGCGCCAAAGAAGCGCTGATCCGAGCGGGCCCCTGACATCCCAGTCTTCCGCATCATTGCGGGCCGCATGCCTCCCGGTGTTTGATATCCATCAAGGCACGTGCCGGCAGCGGCGCGATCATGGACGCGGAGGAAGCTGTGCGTCTCGCAATCTTTGCGGATATCCATGCCAACCGGCAGGCGTTCAGCGCCTGTCTTGCGGCGGCACGCGCGCGCGGCGCGGAGCGGATCATCTGCCTCGGCGACATCGTCGGCTATGGCGCCGACCCCGAATGGGCGGTCGAGACCATGATGGACCTTGTCCATGACGGCGCCGTCGCCGTGCGCGGCAATCATGACAACGCCATCGGCACGCCGTCCGAGACCATGAATGCCGCGGCCCAGGCCGCGATCGAATGGACGCGCGGCCGGCTGAGCGCGCCGCAGCGGCGGTTCCTCGCCGAATTGCCGCTGACGCGGCAGGAGGACGATCGCCTCTACGTGCATTCCGAAGCAAGCAGTCCGGCGCGATGGCGCTACGTTGAGGGTACGGCGGAAGCCGCCCGCAGTATCGAAGCGACGGACGCACAGCCCCATGTCCACGTTACCTTATGCGGTCATATCCATCAGCCCGCGCTTTACTCGATGTCGTCGGCGGCGAAGATGACGAGCTTCGTGCCGACCTCGGATGTCCCGGTGCAGTTGCTCGGTGGCCGGCGCTGGCTGGCCGTTGTCGGCTCGGTCGGGCAGCCGCGCGACGGCAATCCGGCGGCGGCGTTTGCGATGCTCGATACCGCGACGCGCGAGATCACCTATTGCCGCGTGCCGTACGACGTCGAGACCGCGGCGGACCGGATCCGCGCCAACGGCCTGCCGCGCTGGCTGGCCGATCGCCTGCTCGAGGGGCGCTGAGCGATGGCGAAGCCTTCGATTGAGTCGGGCGCCGAGCTCGACGGTTTTGCGATCGGCGAGCGCGTGCATCAAGGCGGCATGGCGACGCTGTGGAGCGTGACCCATCCCGGCATCAATGTGCCGCTGCTGATGAAGATCCCGAGGATTTCCGAGGGCGAGGATCCGGCCGCGATCGTCTCATTCGAGATGGAGCAGATGATCGTGCCGCGGCTCGCCGGCCCGCACGTGCCGCTTTGTTTCGGCTCCGGCAATTTCGACCGGCAGCCTTATGTGGTGATCGAGCGCATCCCCGGCAAAACGCTGTATGACCGGCTCGGCGATCTGCCGATCCCGTATGAAGAGGCGAGGGTGATCGCCGGCAAGATCGCGACCGCGCTCGCCGACCTGCACCGGCAGAACGTCATCCACCACGACATCAAGCCGAGCAGCATCATGTTTCGCGAAACCGGCGAGGCCGTGCTGACCGATTTCGGGCTGTCGCATCACAATCAATTGCCCGATCTGCTGCAGGAAGAATTCCGTTTGCCCTACGGCACCGCGCCCTACATGGCGCCGGAGCGCCTGCTCGGCGTGCGCGACGATCCGCGCAGCGATTTGTTTTCACTGGGCGTGCTTTTGTATTTCTTCACGACGGGCGTACGGCCGTTCGGCGAAAGCGAGACCCTGCGCGGCATGAAGCGGCGGCTGTGGCGCGATCCGTATCCGCCGCGCCAATTGCGGCCGGATTATCCGCTTTGGCTGCAGGAAATCGTGCTGCGGTGCCTGGAAATCGAACCGGTGTGGCGTCACCCGACGGCGTCGCAACTGGCGTTCGAGCTGGCGCATCCGGATCAAGTCAAACTCACCGCGCGGTCGGAGCGGTTGCAGCGCGATCCGATCACCACGGTGTGGCGCCGCCGCTTCAATCGCGGGCTGACGCTGCCGAAACCCAAATCGGATGTGGCAGCGCAACTGGCGTCGGGGCCAATCGTGGCCGTCGCCATCGATACCGAAGAAGGTTCGGGACCGCTCAATGAATGCCTGCGCATGTCAGCCGAGCAATTGCTGGCGACGCTGCCATCGGCGCGGCTCGCCTGCATCAATGTCCTGAAACTCGGCCGCATCACCATCGACCGGACGCTCGACGAGGAGGGCAACAACAAGCACATCGACCGGCTGGTCGCGCTCCGGCACTGGGCCTCGCCATTGAAACTCGATGAGAGCCGGCTCACGGTGCATGTGCTGGAAGCGATCGATCCCGCATCCGCGATCCTGGAATTCACCGGGGTCAATCAGGTCGACCATATCGTCATCGGCGCGCGACGGAATTCGATGATGCGGACGTTTCTGGGCAGCGTCTCGGCCAAGGTCGCGGCTGAGGCGGCCTGCACGGTGACCGTGGTGCGGCCGCCGCGGTCGGCCATGGCGCCGGTGCAGCAAGATGGGCGCAAGCCGAACGCGATCGAGGCTTAAGGTTTCATCTGAAGCGCTGGACGTGATCGATCAGCGCGCGCAGTTTCGGGGCCGTGTTGCGGCGGCTTGGATAATACAAGTAGAAACCGGCGAAGCGCGGGCAATATTCTTCCAGTACGGACACGAGCTCACCGCGCTCGATCGAGGCGCGAAAGCTCGCTTCCATGCCAAAGGTGATGCCATAGCCGGCGATGGCGAGCTTGATCATCAGCGCCATGTCGTTGGTCGTGATCTCGGGTGCGACGGCGACGCTGAACTCCTTGCCGCGCTCCGCGAATTCCCAGCGATAGGGTGCGACCTTGGGCGCGGGGCGCCAGCCGATGCAGCGATGGCCTGCAAGCTCGCTCGGATGTAAAGGCAGCCCGAACCGGTCGCGGTACGCCGGCGCGCAAACCGCAAGCTGCCGCTCGTCGCCCGCGACGGACACCGCGATCATGTCCTGCTCGATCACTTCGCCGAGCCTGACGCCGGCATCGTATCCCTCGGCGACGATATCGAATTCCTCGTCGGTCACGGTGATGTCGATCTGGATTTGCGGATTGGCCTCGGCAAACGCCGCCAGGAATGGGCCTGCGAGAAAGCGTTCCGCGATCGAGGAGACGGCCAGCCGCAGCTGCCCGCGCGGCAGCCCGCGCAAATTCCCTGTGGTCTCGATGGCCGCACGCATCTCCGCAATCGCGGGCGCCGTCGCGGCGTAAAGGCGTTCGCCGGCCTCGGTCAGGCTGACGCTGCGCGTCGTGCGCTGCACCAGTGCAATCCCGAGGGTCTCTTCCAGCCGCCGGATGGTCTGGCTGACCGCCGAGCGCGTGACCCCCAGGCGGTCGGCCGCCGCGCGAAAACTCCGCTCCTCGGCCACGAGGGCGAAAACGGCCAGCGCATTGAGATCCGGCTCCATTGGTTAGATTTTCTTTCCATGTTGGGAAGAAATGGTCGTCTTCCGGCGACAATGGGCCAGATCTAACTTCCTGGCAACCGCTCATGGCGGCTCGCAAACCAGCCAGGAAAGAGACCAGACATGTCCCTCAACAAAGTCATCCTCGTCACGGGCGCTTCGAGCGGCATCGGCGCCGCCATCGCCCGGGAGGTCGGCGCCGCCGGCGCGAAGGTCATGCTCGGTGCGCGCCGCACCGACCGGCTGGACGCGCTCGCGGAGGAAATCAGGGCCAGGGGCGGGGAGGCCATGCCGCGCCGCGTCGACGTCACCGACCGCGCCGATGTCGCGGCGTTTGCGGAAGGCGCGCGGCAGACCTGGGGCCGCGTCGACGTCATCGTCAACAATGCCGGCGTCATGCCGCTTTCGCTGATGGCCTCGATGAAGGCCGATGAGTGGGATCGGATGGTCGACGTCAACATCAAGGGCGTGCTGCACGGCATTGCCGCGGTGCTGCCGGAGATGACGTCCCGGGGCTCCGGCCATGTCGTCAACATCGCCTCGATCGGCGCGCTTTCGGTTTCACCAACCGCCGCGGTCTATTGCGCGACCAAATATGCGGTGCGGGCGATCTCGGATGGGTTGCGGCAGGAACACGACAACATTCGCGTCACCTGCATCCATCCCGGCGTGGTCGAGAGCGAGCTTGCCGATACGATCACCGATCCGGTGGCCGCGGAAGCGATGAAAACCTACCGCGCCATTGCGCTGCAGCCCGACGCGATCGGCCGCGCCGTCCGCTTCGCCGTCGAACAGCCCGATGATGTCGACGTGAACGAGATCGTTATCCGGCCGACAGCCTGCAAATAAGGAGGCAGCCATTTAAGGAGGCAACCATGGGTCTTCGTTTTCACAGGCAACCGCCAACGCGCAGTTACATGATTGCCGCTATCGCGCTGTTCGCCGGCGCTGTCGTGTTACCCCTCGAGAAAGGTCTTGCTCAGATGAACTCAGGTCAGAAATCTGCTGCCCAGCCGGCACAAAACCATTCCTACGCCGGGATGTGGATCACGGCCGACGGGAACATCCGCCACAATCTGCTTCCGAACGGCCGCTACGACGAAGCCCGCGGCAATCGCGAGAGCGCCTACCAGGGGCGCTATGAGATCAGGGGAAATCACATCGATTACTGGGATGACACCGGTTTCACCGCCGATGGCGAATTCATCGACGGCGTGCTGCATCACGGTGGCATGATCCTGCGTCGGAAGGAATAGCGGTTCCGCGCCAGCACCCCACGCACAGGCAGCTTGGGCCGCCTGGCGTCAGGCGGCGCGAACCTGATCGATCGGGCGCTTCACGTCGCGTGACGGTTTGGTGTCGCGGTCCTGCCAGACGTCGAAGAACTGGATGATTTCGCGGCAGGGTTCGCAACGGAACATATTGCGCGACGACGTCGTCTCCGACATCTCGTTCAGACAGCTTGGGCAAAGCGGATTCATGGCTCTCTCGAAATTCTTTGACTGTAAAATTCTTAGCTTGAGCGAACAGTTCCCACGCACGGCGCAAAAATGCGAACAGGCCGGCTTCGATTTGGGGGAACGGTGTTTAGCGGCGATCCTGTAACTGCGTCCGGCTTTCCAATTCGTAAAGATCGGACCGGGAACCGCTATCGAGCCGGTCCATCGCCGGCCGGCGCCGCTCATACCGGCTGCAGAAGAATTCGAGATCGGGACGCGGGCGCCGCGCGATCAGGCGCTTGCGCCTCATCGATCGCCTGGCGATCACGCCCATGGTTCACATCCAGCGGGGAGCGCGATTGTCTGTTCGCCTCTTGTTGCCGGGCTCTGCCGCTACCAGGCAAACGGTGACGGCTGCATTCAGGGCCAGCCACAACGCCACGCCGGTCCAGACAAATGTCATCGTCATGATGCCGCCCTCCGCGAAATTCGGAAGCGCGTTGTGCGTGATTTGCCTGAATCCGTGAAGACCGGTCTTCTACGGTAGGCCGCATCAATATTGAGCATGCGGCAGCGCAATATGAATTGCTGCAGGTGCGGTGCGTAACCTGCGTGACGGTATTATTCGCGAGCCAGCGGATCGTCCACGCTAGCTATGCGCCGGACTCACTCGAGTGTTTGCACAGGCGGCGGCGTCGTTGCCGCGGGCGCTGCTGTCATCGCTGCAGGCGCTGGTGACGTTGCCGCAGGCGCCGATGGCCTCACGCTCGGCGTCGCAGGGTTTGCTTCGTTCCTGGTCGTCGCGACACGCGCATCTTTTTCGACGCGAGCGGCGGCGGGCCTGGTTTCGCGAGCAACTTCCGCTCGCGCGCCGCGCACGCGCTCTTTCGAGGCTTGCCGGCGCGGACGCTGCGATCCGGATCGATCAATTCCCCAGGACCGCGCGATCGCCGGTCCTGCCGAATAGCCGATGAAGGCGCCTGCGACCGCGCCAATCGGCCCCAGCACCACAGCGCCCGACACCGCACCCAGTGCGGCGTCGCCAGCCCGGTGCTGCGCAAAGGCTACGGAGGGCGCAAGCAGCAGGATCATGGCGGCTGCGGTGAGGGCTTTGGTCATGGACTGGTTCCGTCGAGAATGAACCGCGACGGTGTTCCGGCTTTATGGCCAGACAATGAAGGTTAATGGCCAACACGATGGCCAAGACGATGACGCTTTGGGTTCCATCAGCCGCGAGCGGAACCCTGGCGAGTGCCAGCCGGCCGGGCCGCGTCTTCGCGACGTGCACGCTCGAGGATATCGCGCACCGCTACGGCGTCTCGAATGCAGTGAAACCCGTAATGGCCGGTGTAAGCGGTATCGGAAGCACGGGGCGAAATGCCGGACGCGAAAAACAGGGCGCAGGGGCGGCCGCGGCCAATGTCGAGAATCTCGAAGGTCGCGTCCATATCGCTGAACAAGGTGTCGGTCACGGTTGGCTTGCCGAAGGTGCGCACGATCAGCGCGCGGCGATTGGTGATCACGTACAGCGTCTGCAGGTCGCGCAGCAGCACCAGCAGAGGTGTGCCCACCATCGCCACCCCGAGCACCAGGAGGACCTTGGCCGATTCGGCGATCCAGCCCCTGGTGACCGCAATCGCGACGAGAGCCAGCCAGGGAATTCCGATCCACCACAGAAATCGCCAAAACATCATGCGGGCAATGCCATCGGGCTGCCCCTGCCACAGCACGCGCTCGCCGCGTTGCAGCGACTGGGCCAGCAGCCATCGCAGCTTCGCGGTAAACAGCGTCGATCGGATTTCATCCATGCTCATGCCCCGTTGGTCGCTTGGAGTGCAGGAATGGTTCGGACCGCGCCGCCACAACGTTGGATGGCACGGTTGCGCAAGCGGGATGTGGCGGAAACGCTAGAGCGTGATGATTTCTCTTCGATTCATCATCCCGCTCTAGTCTTTTGTTTGAGCATGATCTCCGCGCAAACGCTGCGCGTTTGTCGCGAGGGAAAACCGGTTCCCACTTTTCCGGATCATGCTCTAGTCGCGCTGCGTGTTTCCGCTACGTGCGCGCTCGAGAATGTCCCGCACGGCGGAGGGATTTCGAATGCAACGAAACCCGTAGCGGCCGGTATAGTCGGTATCGGGCGACCGGGTCGAAACACCGGACGCGAAATTCAGGTGGCCTGCGCCGCGGCCGATGTCGAGGATCTCGAATGTCGCGTCCATGTCCTCGAACGAGGTACCCTTGACGGTCGGCCTGCCCCAGGCCGTGCGCAGAATCAGCGCGCGGCGATTGGTGATCACGCATAGCGTCTGCCAATCGTACAGCAGCATCACCAGGGGTGCCGCGATCATCATGGCGCCGAACAGCAGAAAGAACACCGCCGATTGATCGATCCAGCCTTTGGCGGTAGCGACGACGGCGAGCGTCAGCCACGGGAATCCGATCCACCACAAAAACCGCCACATCATCATGTCGGCGACAGCGTCGGGCTGGCCCTGCCAGAGCACGCGTTCGCCGCGTTGCAGTGCCTGGGCAAGCAGCCGCCGCAGCTTCGCGGAAAACAGTGTCGATCGAATTTCATCCATGCTCACGCCCGTTGGTCGCTTGCGGTGCAAGAATGGTTCGGACCGCAACGTTGGATGGCGCGGTTGCCGGGGATGGCGTAATATGCGGCGTGGGGCTTCTGCTACCGGTGAAGGAGGGTTTCCCATGTATGCCGCCATTCGTCAGGGCAAGGCAAAGACCGGCATGGCCGAAGAACTGGCACGCAGGATCAAGGAAGGCGCGATTCCGATTATCAGTGATGTCGAAGGGTTCATGGCCTACTACGTGGTCTATGCGCCCGACGACACCGTGACGGCGATCAGCATCTTCAACAATTACGCAGGCGCCGAGGAGTCGAACCGGCGCGGGATCGCCTGGATCGAACAAAACCTGACGCCGTTGCTCACGGGACCGGCGACGGCGGTTGCCGGACCGGTGATCGTCCATACGCTGGCGTAATCGGCAGATCGCAGCGGCGTTAAAGAGAGCCCGGATTAATTTCCCCTTCGCGGGTGCGGACCGCAGTGCGCTGCAGGTCAAGTGAACTTGCAAGCCTGAATTTGTAAGCTGCGTCACATTTGCGCTGGCCAATTCCTGCTATCGTTTAGGTTGCATTTATGCAATGGCAACCAAATTGCGGCCGGCGCAATTAGCGCGGGTCCAGTCAGGTATTGCAGGCAAGTTTTGCCAAGGGGGAGATATGAGCAGCGAGGATTTCCAGGTCACCGGCACCAACAAGGCCGCGCTTTTCACATTGAAACTTCACCGCGGCGATGGGATGTGCCTTGTCGCGATGAACTGGAAAAAGGGCAAACCGCCCCCGGATTTCGTCGGCTTTGCGATCGAAAGCAAACCACCGGACCAAAATAAGTTCTTTCCGTTGAACAACCGCGTAGCGTTCCCGACCGCGGACGGGGAGGTCAACCCCATTCAACTATCGACGCTGGTCTCGCCGATCCAGAAATTCCGCTGGGTTCACTTCCCGCGCAATGCCAATCTCGCGGGCGATTTTACCTATCGCGTCACGCCGATATTCATGGATGACGAAGACAGGCTGAGCCAAGGCGAGCCACAGGAAGCTGCCATCGAACTTCGGCGCGAGACCTATCCGGGTCAGCTCAATGTGACATTCACCCGTGGCTTCGTGTCGTCCCAGGCATTCGTCGATCGGTTCGACAAGTTCGGGCCGATCAAAACGCTGCTTCCGGCCAAGGCCGACCAGGGGCTCAAGTTCAAACCGACGCATCCCCAAACAGAGAAGGCGCTGGCCTGGATGGGGTTCGAGGCGCGCGAGACCATCCTCGATCTGCTCGACCAGGCGATCAAGGACAAGGCCGATGTCCGCGTTGTCGCCTATGACCTCAGCGAGCCCGAGGTGGTCAGTCGGCTCGAGAAGATCGGCAAACGCCTCAGGATCATTATTGATGACAGCAAGGAGCATGGCGAGACCACGTCCGGTGAAAGCCAGGCCGCGAAGCGCCTGGTCAAATCGGCGGGCAAAGCGAACGTCAAGCGCCAGCACATGAAGAGCCTGCAGCACAACAAATCCATCATGGTGAGCGGTCCGACCGTGAAGAAGGTCGTGTTTGGGTCTACCAATCTGAGTTGGCGCGGCCTCTATGTGCAAGCCAACAACGCGCTGGTGGTGGAGGGCGCCAAGCCGGTCGCGTTGGCGTTCGCGGCGTTCGACAATTACTTCGACAATGAAAAGACATTCGATGACACCGCCTCCGCCGAGATGGTGGATCTGGGTTTGAAGAACATCAACGCCAAGGTCGCGTTTTCCCCGCACTCGAAAGCGAATTCGTTGCTCGATCAGATCGGCAAGGACATCGCCGGAACCACGTCCTGTCTGTTTTACTCGCTGGCCTTCCTCTCGATCACGCCCGGCGTGATCAAGGAAAGCATCAAGAGGGTATCGAAGAAGACGGGCATCTTCGTTTACGGCATTGCCGACAAGAAGGTCGGCGGTATTGACCTGCAAATGCCGAACGGCAATATCGCGCCGGTATTCGCCGCGGCACTCGACAAGAACATTCCCGCGCCGTTCAACAAGGAGCCTACCGGCGGCGGCGGAAACCGGATGCATCACAAGTTCGTGGTAATCGATTTCGACAAGCCGACGGCACGGGTCTATCTCGGCTCCTACAATTTCTCGATCCCGGCCGACCGGAAGAATGGCGAAAACCTGCTACTGATCCGTGACCGGCGCGTAGCGGTGTCCTATACCATCGAGGCGCTCCGCATTTTCGACCACTATCATTTTCGTATTGCGCAACGCGAGGCCAAGAAGGCGAGGAAGAAGCTGCAGCTCGCCAAGCCGCCGCGCCATCGAGGCGAGAAACCTTGGTGGGATGACGACTATACCGATCCGCGAAAGATCAGGGACCGCGAGCTGTTCGCGTAACAGGGACGCGAGGAGCTAGATCGCTTCGCCGCGCGCCATTGCGGCGGCATTGCGGATCGCTGATATATTGGTCTTGTAGGCTTCCACGGTGCCGCCCTTGAATACCGCGGAGCCGGCGACCAGTGCGTTGGCGCCGGCGGCGGCGAGTTCGCCCGCGACCTCAGGACCGACGCCGCCGTCAACTTCAATGTCGATCGGACGGCCCGCGGTCATCGCACGGATGTCGCGGACCTTGCCGAGCGCCGAGCGGATGAAGGCCTGGCCGCCGAAGCCGGGATTAACCGACATCACAAGCACGAGGTCGATCAGGTCGATCACGTATTCGATTGCGCTTACCGGCGTGCCCGGATTGAGCGAGACGCCGGCCTTCTTGCCGAGCGCGCGGATCGCCTGCAGCGAGCGATGCAGATGCGGACCGGCCTCGGCGTGGACGGTGATTTGATCGCACCCGGCCTTGGCGAAGGCTTCGAGATAGGGATCGCACGGTGCGATCATCAAATGCGCGTCGAAGATTTTCTTGGTATGCGGGCGCATCGCCTTGATGACGTCGGGGCCGTAGGAAATGTTCGGCACGAAGTGCCCGTCCATCACGTCGAGATGGATCCAGTCGGCGCCGGCGGTGTCCACCGCGCGGACTTCCTCGCCCAGTTTGGCGAAATCCGAAGCCAGGATCGACGGGGCGATGATGAGCGGACGCGACGCAAATTGCTGGGACATGTGCGCTCCGGTGCACTTGGGACAGAATGGCCCCGCGTATCATGCAGCGCGGCCGGGGGCAATGCGGCCGCTATGACTCCGGTCGGGCGGAAAAATCTGCCGCGGCGGGCAGCTATTGCCGGTCATGTTCCCGCCTTGGCGGACCGGCCGGGATCAGGAAAACCGCGGTTTTGTTGGGTTTCTCGCCGTGGCACGGCGCTTGCTGAGGAACCGGCATGAACGAGGGGCCGCGCTGAGCGGCGTTGTTGGGGTTCTGTCATGTTGCTTGCTCTTGGTGCCGCGTCATCAGCGATCGATGCCCTGCAGGCGCTGACTTCCTCGAAGTCGTCGTCCGCAAAGGCCACCGGAACTGCCAAGGCTGGCCTGTTCGACTCGTTCGCGAGTGCCTCGGCCTCGACCGGTTCGAGCAGCAGCGCCGGAGGTAACGGCGGTTCGCAGATCTCGCCGGCAACCATGAGCGCGCTGCTGGCTGCGCAAAGCCAGTCCTCGACGGGGTCGACGTCACCGGCGTCGACGAGCCGCTCGGACTCGCTCAAGAGCCTGTTCTCGCAAATCGACGGCAATGGCGACGGCAAGATCACCAAATCGGAATTCAACGATGCGCTCGGCGCCGGCGGCACCAATCTGGATAATGCCGACAGCGTCTTCGGGAAGCTCGACAAGGACGGCGACGGTTCGGTCAGCCTTGGCGAATTGGCGTCGGCGCTGAAGGGCGGCAAGGGCCGCCACCATCGCGCCGCCGGCGGTTCGGGCGAGAACGGATCGAATTCCGATCCCCTGATGCAGGCGCTGCAGGGCGCATCCAGTACGTCCGTCACCAACAGCGACGGTTCGGTGACGACATCGCTGACCTATGCGGACGGTTCCAAGGTCACGATGACGTCGGCTGCATCGGGAAGTTCCTCGAGCGCCGCAACGTCTTCGTACAATTTCATCGAGCAGATGATTCAGCGTCAGGCGCAGGCGATTTCAGCCTCGGCCGCATCGCTCTCGCTTAGCGCCTGAACCTTTTTGTTTTGACGCGTTTTCTACCGCAGATAAGTATACGCTATCTGCGTAAACTTGATTGCTATGCGAACCGGGGTCCACTTCGCTTGAAAACGCTCTAGGGTCCAGACTCAATTGATTAAAGCCAGAATGCCACGGCGGCAACGAGGCACAGGGCTGAGAAGTAGTTCCGAGCGAGTTTGTCGTAGCGCGTTGCGATGCGCCTGAAACCCAACCGCTTCGCCAATGGGGAGATGTTCTTTTCCGAGGGCCGTTAGCGTGCCTGCTCGCGGCGCCGGTGAAGCGTCCGAGACCGGTCGCGAGCAGCGGCTCGCACAACCGCGGGCCACCGATCATTTCGACCGCCATGGGGTCATCCGCGGTATCCAGCGCGGGACGGCGGCGCGGAACGCCTCGTACTCTCTCCCAAACGTCCGCTCGAGCGTGGGTTCTTCGTACGCCACGACGAAGACGTGGAAGGCGAGCCAGAGCAGCGCGCCGTAGACGATGAGGCGCCAATCGCCCATCAGCACCGCTTGACCCAGGATGATGGCAACGACCGCGACGTATATTGGATTACGCACATAACGGTAGAGACCGGTCACCACGAGATTCCGGGTCGGCGCGATGGGCGCGGGGGTGCCGAGACCCTGCAGCGCGAAACGCGCAAATGCGTCAACGAGCCCAGGCACGCCTGCGCGAATCATTATCGCGCCGATGCCGCGCGTCAGCTCCAGACCAAGGAACGGCGGCCGGAGTTGCCAACCCGTGATCGACCATGGAACGAGCCCCGCCAGCGTACATGGGGCGACCACGAAGAAAACCGCCGAGCCCAGGACGGCAATGGTTCGTTGCACGGCGGTTCCCGACACTCGCTGCGAGCTCATTTCATGGTTTCCCGTCGTCATCCGGGTGCCGACACGCTCGCCATGTTATCCCAAAAGCGGAAACCGCGCACGACTAAAGCCAGAATGCCACGGCGGCAACGAGGCACAGGGCTGAGAAGTAGTTCCGAGCGAGTTTGTCGTAGCGCGTTGCGATGCGCCTGAACTCCTTGAGCCTGCAGTAGCCGCGCTCGATGACGTTGCGATCCTTATAGGCTTGCTTGTCGTGACGTATGCGTTTCTTCCGATTTGACCGGCCTGGGATCACCGGTTTGATGCCGTCCTTGCGCAGAGACTTGCGGAACGAGTTGCTGTCATAAGCCTTGTCACCGAGCAACTCGGCGATGCCGTCGAGCAGACTGACACATGGCCGGCCCGACTGTGCAGTCGGCGGTGTTGCCAGGCGTGAGGATCAAGACCCACGGGCGGCACAGCTTATCGACAAGGCGGTGAATCTTGCTGTTGCGCCCGCCCTTGGTGATGCCAATCGCCTGTTCCGACGCCCCCCCCTTTTCCGCCGCCAGCGCAGCGATGCGCTTTGACATGCGTGCTGTCGAGAGCCATTCGTTCCGGCGGTTCAGCAGGTTCGGCCGCCGCCTCGAAGATGCTCTGCCAAATTCCCTGCGCACTCCAGCGGTTGAAGCGATTGTAGACCGTCTCGGCCGGCCCATATTCCGGCGGACAATCGACCCATCGACATCCGCTCTTGAGCACATGCATGATCCCGCTCAAAATGCGCCGATTGTTCTTCGGCTTCACGCCACGGCGATTGCTTGGAATAAACGGCTCAATCCTCGCCCATTGCCCGTCGCTAAACCAAAACAAGTTCGCCCGCATCTGTTGGCCCCCCCGATTCGGTTGACCAACCCGTTGAATCTCAACATGGTTATATTGGGTCTTAACCCTAAGAGACCCGGCGACGCTTCGGTAGTCGCGACCATTTTTGTTTGAGCATGATCTTTTCGGAAAACCGGTTCCCACTTTTCCGGATCATGCTCTAGCCGAAGCGATCCCCCCACGCCGGTAGCGCGCCCAGAAAGGGCAGCGCGGTCGCCTGGTGGACGCCGCGCGCAATCGCGCGGGCAACCACATTGGCCGCCACCATCCCGAGTTCGGTGAGGCCGTGCCGCGGATCGACCGGCTTCCTGCCGGTGGCCGCCGCAAACACCACGTCGCCGTCGGTTGGCGCATGCACCGGGTAGATCGCGCGCGCCATGCCGGTTTGTGCGATCATCGCGAGGCGCTTGGCCTGCGCTTTCGTCAGCACCGCGTCGGTGACGACGACGACCAGCGTGGTGTTTTCTCCGGAGATCGGTTCCGGGCCACCCTTGAGCCGCGCCTTCAGCATGTCCTTTGTGAATGACGGCGGCAGTCCGCGTCCGCCATATTCGTCGCCGATTTCGAACGGCGCCGCCCAGAACCACGGTCCATCGCCGACCGTGACGCTGCCGACGGCATTGACCACCGCGAGCGCCGCCACCATGACGCCATCTTCGGTTTGCGCGGAGGCCGAGCCAAGGCCGCCCTTGAAATTGGCCGTGGTGGCGCCAAGGCCGGCGCCGACGCTGCCGAGCGCGAAATCGGTCCCCGCCGCGCAGGCGGCGGCATAGCCGAGATCGCGATAGGGCGGGAAACGTCCCCAGGCCTTGTTGCCGCCGTTCAGAAGATCGAAGCAGATCGCGCCGGGCACGATCGGTATAATCGCTTCGCGGATCCGCAGGCCGCGTCCCTGTTCGGCGAGCCAGGCCTGCACGCCGCCTGCGGCGTCCAGCCCAAGCGCGGAGCCGCCGGAGAGCGTGATCGCGTCGACGGCCTCGACCGTGGCTTCAGGCTTGAGCAGGGCTTCATCGCGGGTGCCGGGGCCGCCGCCGCGGACATCGATCGACGCGGTCGCGGGGGTATCGAAAATGATCGCAGTCACCCCGGATGCGACGGAAGCGTCGTCGGCGTGGCCGACGCGAACGCCGGAGATGTCGGTAAGAAGGTTTTTCAAGATGCCGGTCCGTTCAAGCCCGCACCGATTGCGGCCATCGATATCTGGTCATCCTCGCCGATATATCGGCCGTCAACAAGGCTTCAACTGCCAAGCGCCAGTCTGAACATCCTGGCGAGTTCGGACTTGCGGTACGGCTTGGCGAGCAGCAGCACGCCGGAATCGAGGCGGCCGTGGTGAACGATGGCGTTTTCGGTATACCCTGATGTGTACAGGGTCTTCAGCGACGGGCGTCGTTTCAGCGCCTCGTCGACCAGCTGGCGGCCATTCATCATGCCCGGCATGATGACGTCGGTGAAGAGCAAATGCAGCGTCGGGGCGGTATCGATGATCTGCAGGGCCTCGCTGGCATTGGCCGCCTCGAGCGTGGTGTAGCCGAGGCTTTCGATCTGCGTCATCACGTAACGGCGGACCAGCGAATCGTCTTCGACGACGAGAACGGTCTCGGTGCCGCCCTCGACATTGGCTGATATCGCGGCTTCGGCGGCGGTCTGGTTCAATCCCGTGGCGCGCGGCAGGTACATCTTGACCGACGTGCCGTGGCCTTCCTCGCTGTAGATCTTGATATGGCCGCCTGACTGCTTGACGAAACCGAACACCATGCTGAGCCCGAGGCCGGTGCCCTTGCCGACCTCCTTGGTGGTGAAGAAGGGATCGAACACCCGCTCGATCAGCGCTGCGGGGATTCCGGTGCCGGTATCGCTCACCGCGACCATCACATAATGGCCGGGCACGACCTCGCTGTTCATGCCGGCGTAGTTCTCGTCGAGATAGATGTTGCCGGTCTCGAGCGCGAGCTTGCCGCCATTGGGCATGGCGTCGCGCGCGTTGAGAGCAAGGTTGAGCACCGCCGTCGAGAGCTGGTTCGGATCGACCAGGGCCGTCCATGCATCCTCGGCCAGCAGCGGCGTGATCTCGACGTTTTCGCCGAGCGTCGGGTGCAGCAGTTTGGCGGCCTCCAGCACCAGCCCATTGACGTCGACTTCAACGGGCTGCAGCGGCTGCTTGCGGGCAAAGGCCAGCAGATGCTTGGTCAGGTTGGCGCCGCGTTCGGCGGCTTCGTCGATCAATCTGGTAATGGCGACGAGTTCGGGCTTGTCGGCAACCGATTCCTCCAGGATTCCGATGGTCCCGGTGATCACGGTCAGGATGTTGTTGAAGTCGTGCGCGACGCCGCCGGTCAGCTGGCCGATCGCGTCCATCTTCTGGATGTGCCGCAACTGGGCTTCCGCCGCCTGCTTCTCGGTGAGGTCGCGGCCGATGAAGAAATGCCGTTTCACCGGCTCCGACCACGTGCCGGTCCAGTTCAATGTGACGGACTGTCCGTCCTTGTGCATGTAGCGGGTCTCGAAATTTCGCAGCTGGTTTCCGCGCCGCGCCGCGCGCATCTCGTTGCGCGTGCTGTCGAGATCCTCGGGGTGGATGAAATGGATGGCGCTCCGGCCGATCATTTCGGCCGGATCGTAACCGAGAATGATCTTGGCGCTCGGACTGACCTGGATGAAATTCCCGCTGCTGTCGGTGACGAAGATCAGGTCGTGCGAGGTTTCGAAGATGCGTTGCCGTTCTTCGATCTCCTGGTTGAGCGCCTTTTGCGTTCGCTTGCTATCGGTAATGTCGCGCGCGATCTTCGATGCGCCGACAATTTCGCCGGCGGCGGACCGGATCGGCGCGATGGTCAGCAAGACATCCACGCTTCGTCCGTCCTTGTGGGTGCGCACCGTTTCGAAGTCTTCGATCCTCTCGCCACGGCGGACCTGTTGGAGGATGTTGCGAACCTCGGCGCGGCGGTCTGCCGGAACAATGAGGTCAACGTGCCGGCCCACGGCTTCGATCGAAACGAACCCGAACAGGCGCTCGGCGGCGCGATTCCAGCCGGTGATGATGCCGTCGAGCGATTTGGTGATGATGGCGTCGTTGGAGGATTCGACGACCGCGCTGAAAAGACGTTCGCGCTCGGTGTGGAGGCTGCGCTCGGACGCCGCCTGGCGGCGCAGCTTTTCGAGCAGCCGGGCCAACTGGCCTTGCAGGGCGACATTGTCGATCAGCAGCACTGCGAGGACGAAACTGGCCGCACAAAGTCCGTAGATCCGGCCGGCGTAAAACCCCAGATCGAACCTGGCCGCGTTGAGAATTCCGGACAGCGCGATGTCGTACATCCAGGCACACATCACGACCATCAGCCAGACGTCGAGCACGGAATGCGGTCGCCGATGCCACAGGATCAGCAGCGCCGCGAAGCTGAGAAGCACTTCCGCCGACAGGGTACCGATCAGGATGTAGGTGAAATGTCCGCCACTGATCATCGTCGGCAGCAGGTCATGTCTGGCGGTGACGAACCAGGCGGCAAAGGAAATGGCAGCCGCAACCGCGATGATGCTGCCCAGGATCGCCCGTACCTCGGATCCCGGTATTTTCGGGCCGCCATCCTTGTCCTTCAGGAACGCATAGCCGAGCACGAGAACCGGAAATCCGATGTGCCAGATCTGATAAAGCCAGGCCGTTGTCTGCGGGCCGGCATTGAGCAGCCCGGTCGGAGCAAAGACACCTGGAAAGGTCAGGGCGTGAACGATCGCAGCGGCCGCGGTGAACAAATAGCCGCTCGCGAGCAGCAGCAGCGCCCGCGAGCGCACGATCGAGAACTGCGAGAACAGCAGGATCGCGGTGATGAGATCGTTGATCGCGAGCGCGGATTGATAACTTGGAATGAAAGCCGGGACGGGGGCAAGCGGCACTCTGGCAAAAACTGCCGCGATGACAAACAGAACCGTCGAGACGCCGACCACTGCCAGCGCAGCCCTGCGGTCGCGGCTGGTTGCCGGCAGGGTCGATAGAAAGATGTTGCGTTCGTCAGCCGTCTGCATCGTTGTCCCTGGCAAACTGGCATCGAACGCGCCACCGGGCCAGCACCAAATGCGCGAACATTAACCTATCCACCGAAGTGGGGTATCTAGCCGATAGGCGGATTTCGATCGGGAGGACTAACAGACCTAAAACAGGCAGGAGACGCGGAGCTGCTCAGGGGCCGAAATGGGCACGTCAAGTCTACAATGAGGTCGGGCCAAATGGAATCAACTCAGGGTACATACTACCTGTTCGGCCCCTGCTCGGAAAGGCTTGGTCAAGGTAACCGCCTCTTTACCGAAACGTCGAATAAAGTGAGGAGCGTTGCGCCTGCATCGGAAGTTTTCATCGTAGGCTGTTGCACGACGGTCTGGGATTTTTTGATGCCCCGTGTTCTTGTGATCGACGACCAATCGGACGTGCGCACGATGATCTCGATCGTGCTGCGGATCAACCAATTCGAAATCGTCGAAGCCGCCACCGCCGAAGCGGGATTGAAGGCATTCGAAGCTGCCGATTTCGACCTCGCGATCGTCGATATCTTCCTGCAGGGTTCGAACGGCTCCGATGTTATCGCGAGGATGCGCGAACGGGTGCCCGACCTGCCTGTTGTCGCGATATCCGGCATGACGGCGCTCGACTTCCTGTCCAAATCACCTGAACTGGCTGACGTGGTCTGCCTGCAAAAGCCGTTTCGTCCGAACGACCTGATCCGCGCGATCGACGCGGCCCGTGAAGCGGTGCGGCCATCGGCGGGCTCCGTTGCCGGGGCGACGGCGCTGTAATCCGCCCCTTCAGCCGTCACGGCCGGGACGACTGTCCAACGCGCCTGCTGCCGGCTTTATCCGCCACGGTTTCCCGAGGCGGAACCGGATCGGGCGCGGTCTGGCGCGCCAGCGGAACCACGAGCCGGCACACGAGACCTTCGGGCCGCCAATCGAATTCGGCCTTTCCGCCGAGTTGCGACTCGATGCTGGCGATAACGCTCCGTGTGCCGAATCCCCTTGATACCGGTTTTTCGACCACCGGCCCGCCGGTCTCCATCCAGACGAGTTCGAGAAGGCCCGACTCGAGCTCCCACTTTACCGATAGCCGGCCTGTCAACGCCGACAGGGCGCCATACTTGGCCGAATTGGTGACGAGCTCGTGCAGCGCCAAGGCCACCGTCTGTGCGGTCGCCGGTTGCAGCTGCACCTCGGCGCCGCGCAATGCGATCTGATCGCCCATCGAATATGGCGCCAGCTCTTCGTCGATCAGCTTGCCTATTTCAGCGCCTTGCCAGCTCGACAGCGAAAGCACGGTGTGCACCCGTGCGAGCGCGGTGATGCGGCCTTCCACCGAGCGGATGTAGCTCTTGACGTTTTCGCCGCGCGTCAGCCGAACGATCGACTGCGCCAGCGCCAGCGCGTTCTTGGCGCGGTGGTCGACTTCGCGGGCGAGCAGGTTTTGGCGTTCTTCGGCCTGTTTGCGTTCGGTGATGTCGACCGTCACGCCGCTGACGCGGATGACGCGGCCGTCCTTGTCGGTGCTCGCCGCGGCCGTTCCCGCGCACCAGCGCACTTCGCCATCCGGGCGGATGACGCGAAATTCCGCCTCGTACGATTTTGCGCCTCTGGCGAAACTCGCCCACGCATCGTGCAGTTCCGGGACGTCGTCCGGATGGATCAGGGCCTGAATATTGGCCGGTGTCAGCTCAATGCTGCCGGGATCGACGCCGAGAATTTGATACTGGCCCTCGTCCCACATCCAGTCGCCATTGACCCAGTCCCAGTCCCACGACCCCATCTTTCCCGCGGCGATCGCCAGACTCCGGCGCTGCTCGCTTTCCAAGAGCCGCGCATGGGATTCTTCCAGTTCGGCGGTGCGGGCGCGAACCCGGTCCTCGAGCTCGACGTTGAGCCGCTCCAGCTGACGGGTCTTGCGATAGAGTTCGGCGAACACCTTGATCTTGGCGCGCAACACTTCAGGCACCACCGGCACCGGAACGTAGTCGACCGCGCCCATCTCGTAGCCGCGCAGCCGGTCCAGATCGCTGACCTGGATCGCCGAGATGAAGATCATCGCCGTCTTCTGGAAACGGGGATGTTCGCGGATCATCGCGGCGAGCTCGAAACCGTCCAGTTCCGGCATGCAAACGTCGACCAGGATGATGGCGACGTCGTTCTTCAGCAGGAACTCGAGCGCCTCGCGCCCCGAGGCGGCCGAGACCAGGTTCTCTCCAAGCTCCTTCAGGATGACCTCATAGGCGAGCAGCTTTGCCGGCTGATCGTCCACCAGAAGTATGTTTACTTTCTCTTGGTCCATCATCTGCACGCCGATCAGCGGTGGAGCCACATACGGATGGCGAGGAGTAACTGCTCGGTGTTGACTGGTTTTGCCAGATAGTCCGACGCTCCGGCCTCGAGGCACTTCTCGCGGTCGCCCTTCATCGCCTTCGCGGTGAGCGCGATGATAGGGAGGCGGCCAAACGACGGGTTTTGCCTGATGACCCCGATGGTCTGGTAGCCGTCCATTTGCGGCATCATGATATCCATCAGCACGATCGCTATCTTGGGATTGGATTCGACCAGCGCAATGGCCTCATGCCCGGTGGTCGCCGTCAGCACCTTCATGCCGCGCCGTTCCAGCACGCTCGACAGCGCGAAGATGTTGCGGGCGTCGTCGTCCACCAGAAGCGCGGTCTTGCCAACGAGATCCTCATCGGAACTATTGAGCTTCTCCAGCATCCTCTGCTTTTCGACCGGCAATTCCGTGATCACACGGTGCAAAAACAGCGACGTTTCGTCGAGCAGGCGTTCCGGCGATTCCACGCCCTTGACCACGATGCTGCGGGCCATGGTGTGGAGTTCCGCGTCTTCCTCGGCGGAAAGTTCCCGTCCCGTGAACACGACCACCGGCACGTTCGACAGCGCCTCGTCGTTGCGGATCTGGTCGAGCACCTCGAAACCGCTCATGTCCGGCAACCGCAGGTCCAGCACGACGCAGTCGCAGGGGTTGTCGCGCAGGGTCGAGAGGGCGCCGGCGCCGGTATCCGTGGTGAGAATCTCGATGTCCACGTGATCGAGCAGGGCCTTGATGCTCATCTGCTCGGCGGCGTTGTCTTCCACGATCAGAAGACGCTTGCGCCGCGGCTTGGCGTACTCCTTGATCTGGGACAGTGCGGCGCTGACGCCTTCGGTCGTGGTCGGCTTGTTGACGAACGAGAATGCGCCGCGTGCCAGCGCGTGCTGGCGGTCCTCGTCGAGCGTGATGATCTGCACCGGAATGTGCCGGGTCAGCGGATTGTGCTTGAGCTGGCTGAGCACGGTCCAGCCCAGCATGTCCGGCAGGAACACATCGAGCGACACCGCCGTGGGCTGGAACTGCTTGGCGAGTTCGAGCGCTTCGGCGCCGCGATTGGCGACCAGGACCTTGAAGCCCTTGTCGCGGGCGAGATCGATCAGCACCCGCGCGTAATGCGGATCGTCCTCGACGATCAGGAGGATGGTGTCGCCGGCCTCGAGGTTGAGCCGGTCATCCGGCAGTTGCTCGATCACCCGCTCCTGGATCGCGGCAACCGGCAGCGCCGGCGCGGTCAGATAGGGCGACGGGGCAGGGGTGCGCGGCGCGACGGTGGGCCCGGAATATTTCAAGGGCAGATATAGAATGAAGGTGCTGCCCTTGCCCGGGGCGCTGCGCAGATGAATCTCGCCGCCGAGCAGGCTTGCAAGTTCGCGGCTGATGGCGAGGCCAAGGCCGGTGCCGCCATATTTCCGGCTGGTGCCGGCATCCGCCTGCTGGAACGCTTCGAAGATCAGCTTCTGTTTTTCCGGCGGAATGCCGATGCCGGTGTCGGTGACCTCGAAGGCCACGACGGCGGGGGCATGGTTCAGGATCGGGTGCTCCGCGCTCCATCCGCCGAGCGCGGCGGACACGGTCAGCCGCACGCCGCCTTCGGCGGTGAACTTGAACGCGTTCGACAGCAGGTTCTTCAGCACCTGCTGCAGGCGTTTGGAGTCGGTTACCATGCTGCGGGCGAGGTTCTCGTCGACGCTGATGTTGAACGAGAGCTGGCGGTTGTCGGCTTCGTGCCTGAACGGCCGGCCGACGGTTTCCAAAAGGCTCGAGGTGAGGATTTCCTCGGCGTCGACCGTCACCGTTCCGGATTCGATCTTCGACAGGTCGAGAATATCGCTGATCAGATTGAGCAGGTCGGTGCCGGCGCCGTGGATGGTGCGGGCGAATTCGACCTGCTTCGCCGACAGATTGCCGTCGGGGTTTTCGGTGAGCTGCTGGCCGAGGATCAGGATGCTGTTGAGCGGCGTGCGCAGCTCGTGCGACATGTTGGCGAGGAATTCGGACTTGTACTTCGACGTCAGCGAAAGCTCGGTCGCCTTCTCCTCGAGCGCGCGCCGCGCCTGTTCGATTTCCTGGTTCTTTCTTTCCACCTCGACGTTGCGTTCGGCGAGCTGCTGGGCCTTCTGCTCGAGCTGTTCGTTGGTCTGCTGCAGTTCCTTCTGCTGGGTCTGCAGTTCGCCGGCGAGCTGCTGCGACTGCTTCAGCAGGCCTTCGGTCTGCATCGTGGCCTCGATGCTGTTGAGCACGATGCCGATACTGTCGGTGAGCTGTTCGAGGAAGGTCATCTGTGAGGTCGTGAACGAGCTGACGGAGGAAAGCTCGATCACCGCCTTGACCTGGTTTTCGAACAGGACGGGCAGCACCACGAGGTTTTTCGGAATCACGCGGAGCAACGCCGAATTGATCGGCACGGTGTCAGCCGGGATGTCCGAGATCACGCGCTGGCGCTTGTCCAATGCGGATTGCCCGATCAGTCCCTCGCCGAATTGCACGAATTGCGGGTGAGGGTGGTTGCCGTCGCCGGCGTAAGCCGAGAGCAGGCGCAGTTGCCGGTTGTCTTCGCTTTCGACGCGGTAGATGACGCCCATATGGGCGTTCACCAGCGGCGTCAGTTCGGTGAGCAGCAGCCGGCCGACCGTGGTGAGATCGCGCTGGCCCTGCAGCATGTTGGTGAATTTGGCGAGGTTGGTCTTCAGCCAGTCCTGTTCCGAGTTCACGTCCGTGGTCAGGCGGAGATTGCCGATCATGGTGTTGATGTTGTCTTTGAGCTCGGCGACTTCGCCGCGCGCATCGACCTGGATCGAGCGGGTGAGGTCGCCCTTTGTCACCGCGGTCGCGACCTCGGCAATGGCGCGCACCTGCGAGGTCAGATTGGCGGCCAGCAGGTTGACGTTACCGGTGAGGTCCTTCCAGGTGCCGGCGGCGCCCGGCACGTTGGCCTGACCGCCGAGCCGTCCTTCGACGCCGACTTCGCGCGCCACCGAGGTGACCTGATCGGCGAACGTCGCCAGCGTCTCGGTCATGTTGTTGATGGTATCGGCGAGAGCGGCGACTTCGCCCTTCGATTTCACCGTCAGGTCCTGCTTCAAATCGCCGTTGGCGACCGCGGTCACCACCTTGACGATGCCGCGCACCTGTTCGGTGAGGTTGGCGGCCATGAAGTTGACGGTGTCGGTGAGGTCCTTCCAGGTACCGGCGACGCCGGGCACCTGCGCCTGTCCGCCGAGCTTGCCTTCGGTGCCGACCTCGCGCGCGACGCGGGTGACTTCGCCGGCGAACGCGTTCAACTGATCGACCATCGTGTTGATGGTGTTCTTCAGTTCGAGGATTTCGCCCTTCACGTCGACCGTGATCTTGCGCGACAAGTCGCCGCGCGCCACCGCCGTGGTGACCTCGGCGATGTTGCGGACTTGCGTCGTCAGGTTGGCCGCCAGCAGGTTGACGTTGTCGGTCAGGTCCTTGAACGTTCCGCCGACGCCGGGCACCACCGCCTGGCCGCCGAGGCGTCCCTCGGTACCGACTTCACGCGCGACGCGGGTCACTTCGGCCGCGAACGAGCGCAGCTGTTCGACCATCGTGTTCAAGGTGTCCTTGAGCAGCAGGATTTCGCCACGCACGTCCACCGTGATCTTCTTGGACAGATCGCCGCCGGCGATCGCGGTCGCGACCTCGGCGATGTTGCGGACCTGCGCCGTCAGGTTGGAAGCCATGAAGTTGACGTTGTCGGTGAGATCCTTCCAGGTGCCGGCGACTTCAGGCACTTGCGCCTGGCCGCCGAGCTTGCCTTCGGTGCCGACTTCGCGCGCCACGCGCGTCACTTCGGAGGCGAAGGCGTTGAGCTGGTCGACCATCGTGTTGACGGTGTTCTTCAGCTCGAGAATTTCGCCCTTGACGTCCACGGTGATCTTCTTGGACAGATCGCCCTTCGCCACCGCCGTGGTCACTTCGGCGATGTTGCGGACCTGGCCGGTGAGGTTGCCGGCCATCGAGTTGACGTTGTCGGTAAGATCCTTCCAGGTGCCGGCCACACCGGGCACGTTGGCCTGGCCGCCGAGCCGGCCTTCGGTGCCGACCTCGCGCGCCACGCGGGTCACTTCGCCCGCGAAACGGTTGAGCTGGTCGACCATCGTGTTGAGCGTTTCCTTGAGCTGCAGGATCTCGCCGCGCACGTCCACGGTGATCTTGCGCGACAGGTCGCCGCCGGCGATCGCGGTCGCCACTTCGGCGATGTTGCGGACCTGCGCGGTCAGATTGCCGGCCATCGAGTTGACGCTGTCCGTCAAGTCCTTCCAGGTGCCAGCGACGCCGGGCACTTCGGCCTGGCCGCCGAGCTTGCCGTCGGTACCGACCTCGCGCGCCACGCGCGTCACTTCGCCGGCAAAGGCGTTGAGCTGGTCGACCATCGTGTTCAGCGTTTCCTTCAGCTGAAGGATTTCGCCCGACACGTTGACGGTGATCTTCTTGGACAAATCGCCCTTGGCGACGGCGGTGGCGACTTCGGCGATGTTTCGCACCTGGCCGGTGAGGTTGCTGGCCATCGAGTTGACGCTGTCGGTCAAATCCTTCCAGGTGCCGGCGACGCCGCGCACCAGCGCCTGGCCGCCGAGCTTGCCTTCGGTGCCGACCTCGCGCGCGACGCGCGTCACTTCGCCGGCAAACGCGTTGAGCTGGTCGACCATCGTGTTGACGGTGTCCTTCAGCTCCAGAATTTCGCCGCGCACGTCCACCGTGATCTTCTTGGACAAGTCGCCATTGGCGACCGCCGTCGTCACTTCGGCGATGTTGCGGACCTGAGCCGTCAGGTTGCTGGCCATCGAGTTGACGCTCTCGGTGAGATCCTTCCAGGTGCCGGCGACGCCGAGCACGTTGGCCTGACCGCCGAGCCGCCCGTCGGTACCGACTTCGCGCGCGACGCGCGTCACTTCGCCGGCAAACGCATTGAGCTGGTCGACCATCGTATTGAGCGTTTCCTTCAGCTGAAGGATTTCACCCGACACGTTCACCGTGATCTTCTTGGAAAGGTCGCCGCCCGCGATCGCGGTCGCGACGTCGGCAATGTTGCGGACCTGCGCGGTCAGGTTGGAGGCCATGAAGTTGACGTTGTCGGTGAGGTCTTTCCAGGTACCGGCGACGCCGGGCACCTGGGCCTGACCGCCCAATTTTCCTTCGGTGCCGACCTCGCGCGCGACGCGCGTCACTTCCGAAGCGAAGGAGTTGAGCTGGTCCACCATCGTGTTGATGGTGTCTTTCAATTCCAGAATTTCGCCGCGGACGTCGACCGTGATCTTGCGCGAGAGGTCGCCGCGGGCGACGGCGGTGGTGACGTTGGCGATGTTGCGGACCTGCGCGGTGAGGTTGCCGCACATCGCGTTGACGGAGTCGGTGAGATCCTTCCAGGTGCCGGCGACGCCGGGCACGATCGCCTGACCGCCGAGCTTGCCGTCGGTGCCGACTTCGCGGGCCACACGTGTCACTTCGGAGGCGAACGAACGCAGTTGGTCCACCATCGTATTGATGGCTTCCTTCAGCTGCAGGATCTCGCCGCGGACGTCGACCGTGATCTTTTTCGACAAGTCGCCATTGGCGACCGCGATGGTGACTTCGGCGATGTTGCGGACCTGGCCGGTGAGGTTGTTGGCCATGGAGTTGACGCTCTCGGTCAAATCCTTCCAGACGCCGGTCACTTCCGGCACCTGCGCCTGGCCGCCGAGCTTGCCCTCGGTGCCGACCTCGCGCGCCACGCGCGTCACTTCCGAGGTGAACACGCTGAGCTGTTTGATCATCGTGTTGACGATGTTGGCGGACTGCAAAAATTCGCCGCCCAGCGGGCGGCCATCGACATCGAGTTGCACGGTCTGCAGCAGGTCTCCCTGCGCCACGGCGGCGACCGCCCGGGTCACCTCGCGCGTTGGCCATAGCAGATCGTCGATCAGGGTGTTGACCGACCCTTCCATGTCCGCCCACGAGCCGCTCGAAAGATCGAATTTGACGCGCTGGCGGGTTTTGCCCTCGCGGCCGACGACCTGTCCGACCCGCTCCAGTTGCTGCGCCATTCGTTGATTGGCGGCGACGATCTCATTGAAGGTGTCGGCGATCTTGCCCTCGATGCCGAGATGATCGCCGGTCATCCGCACCGAGAAATCGCCGGAGCGCATCGCCTGCAGCGCGTGCAGCAGGTCCTGCATCGGGTCGGGCTTGCCATTCGCTTGCGGTTTGGCCTTCGACACACGGCGGACCGGGGCTTCAGGGGAAAGATCACTCATGGTGTCTCCTCGCGGCGAGGTCGCGCGAATCTGAATGCTGGTATGCGATCTGCGTCATAAGACGTGTCGCCCAGTCCGAGATCAAGGTGGAACAATAGTGATGCAGCAAAATCAATGACATGGAACCCAGCCCGAACTATTCTCCAAAACCTTCGGCTCCATTTGGTTCCACAGCCCCCCGGAAAAAAGTTCCGTATCGCGAACGGCCGTTAACCTTTGTGGCGTTCCGGGTTTCCTTGATGGACACGCTGCAAACGAAAACGCCCCGGCAAGCCGGGGCGTTCGTTGCTAACAAAAGCGGTAAGGGGTCTTAAGAACCCTTCGGATTGATCTCGGTGTAGTTGCCCTTGGCATCCCACTTGTAGACGACGTAGTCGATCGCCTTGATGTCGCCCTTGGCATCGAAGCCCATCTTGCCGAGCACGGTATCCCACTCGCCGGCCTTGATGGTTTCCATCACCTTCTTCGGATCGGTCGTACCGGCCTTTGCCACCGCCTTCGACCAGACCTGAATCGTGGCGTAGGTGTAGAGGGTGTAGCCTTCGGGATCGATGTTCTTGGCCTTGAACTTGGCGACGATCTCCTTGGCGGTCGCCTTGTTGCGCGGGTCGGGACCGAAGGTGAACAGCGTGCCTTCGGCGGCGGGACCTGCGATCGAGGCGAACTCCTTGTCGTTCAAGGCGTCGCCCGCCATCAACACCGTCTTCAGGCCCTGGTCGCGCATCTGGCGCAGGATGAGGCCGGATTCCTGATGGTAACCGCCGACAAAGACCAGATCGATATTGTCGCGCTTCAGCCGCGACACGATCGCGTTAAAATCCTTGTCGCCCTTGTTGTAGGATTCGAACATCTTCTCGGTGACGCCGGCCTTGTTGAGCGCCTTCTTGGTTTCGTCGGCGAGGCCTTTGCCGTAGGTGGTCTTGTCGTTGAGGATGGCGACGTTCTTGCCTTTGTAGTTCTTGACGATGTAATCGGCGGCGACCAGGCCCTGCTGATCGTCGCGGCCGCAGACGCGCGCCACGTTCCAGAGCTTGCGCTCGGTGAACAGCGGGTTGGTCGAGGCCGGCGTAATCTGCAGCACGTTGCCGTCGGCATAGGCTTCCGACGCCGGGATCGACGAGGACGAGCAGAAGTGACCGGCGACGAACGGGATCTTCGCGCTGGCGAACTTTTCCGCCACCGAGCGCGCCTGCTTGGGATCGCAGGCATCGTCGCCGACCTGCAGCGCCAGCTTCTTGCCGGCGACGCCGCCGGCGGCGTTGATGTCGGCCACCGCCTGTTCGGCACCGTTTTTCATCTGCCGGCCGAACGCGGATTCGCCGCCCGTCATCGGGCCCGCCACTGCAATATTGATGTCCTGCGCCAGCGCGCTTGCCGATAGCGCAAACGTTGCGCCCAATGCCAGGCCGATGAGTTTCAGTGATTTCATGAGTGTCCTCGCGGGGATAATCGCTACGGGACGCACCCGGTGGCCCGGGTACGCAAACCGGGGCCATTGTCCGCTGATTTTGCGGCGAAGTCATCGGCAAATTTCGGGCAAATCCACGGTCCGTTCGCAGCATCTTGCCGCAGCGGGCGGTTTTCGCCGCCGGCCTGGGCAACGCTAGCCCCGCCGGCCGCCCTCCAGATAGGCGGCGCGGATTTCCGGGCGCTGCAGCAATTCGCTGCCGGTGCCGGAGAGCGTGATCAGGCCGTTGACCATGACATAGCCGCGATGGGCGAGTTTCAGCGCGTGATTGGCGTTTTGCTCGACGATCAGCACGGTCAGGCCGTCCTGCCGGTTCAGGGTCCGGATGGCGTCGAAAATCTGCCGCGCGATCAGGGGGGCCAGGCCGAGCGACGGCTCATCGAGCATCAGCAGGCGCGGCCGGCTCATCAGGGCGCGGCCGATCGCCAGCATCTGCTGCTCGCCGCCCGACAAGGTGCCGCCGCGCTGGGTCATGCGCTCCTTGAGCCGCGGGAACAGCGTAAAAATGCGCTCCAGGCCGCTGGCGCGGTCGGCCTCGCTGGAGTCGGTCGCGTCGGCGCCCATCTGCAGGTTTTCCGCCACGCTCATGCGCGGGAAAATCCGGCGGCCTTCCGGGGATTGGGCGATGCGCAGCCGCGCGATCTCGTGCGTCGGCACGGCGGTGATGTCCTGGCCGTCATATTCGATCCGGCCGGCGCGGGCGCGGGGCCTGCCGAACACCGTCATCATCAAAGTCGATTTGCCGGCGCCGTTGGCGCCGATCAGGGCGACGATCTCGCCGGCGCCGACCTCGAGATCGACGCCTTTCAGCGCCTCGATCTTGCCATAGGCCGCGCGCAGGCCGCGGATCGCCAGCAGCGGCGTTGTTGGGGATGATGCGGTCACGTTCCGCTCTCCATCACCGCGATGGCTTCCTCCTCGTCGGCGCCGAGATAGGCGGCGATCACCTTGGGGTCGTCGCGGACGTGTTGCGGCGTGCCCTCGGCGATCTTGACGCCGTAGTCCATCACGACGACGTGGTCGGAGATTTCCATCACCACCGACATGTCGTGCTCGATCAGGAGGATCGAGGTGCCCTGGTTCGCGCGGATCGAGAGCAGCAGTTCGCTCAGGCTTGCGCTCTCCCGCGCGTTGAGCCCGGCGGCCGGCTCGTCGAGGCAGAGCAGTGCGGGTTCAGTGCACATCGCGCGCGCGATTTCGAGGCGGCGCTGATCGCCATAGGGCAGGTTGCCGGCGGCATCGTCGGCGCGGTCCAACAGATCAATGCGCTCCAGCCACGTTCGCGCCAGATCGATCGCCGCTTTCTCCGCGACGCGCCAGGACGGCGCGCCGATCAGCCCGAGCAGGGTAAGGCCGGAGGCGCGCATCAGCGCATTGTGCTGCGCCACCATCAAGTTCTCCAGTGCCGTCATGCCGGGGAAGAGCCGGATGTTCTGGAAGGTGCGCGCGACTTTCGCCTGCTTGGAAATCCGGAAATCGTTCAGCCGTTCGAGCTGGATGGTGTGGCCGTCATCATGCGCCAGCCGCAAGCTGCCGCTGGTCGGCTTGTAGAAGCCGGTGATGCAGTTGAAGACGGTGGTCTTGCCGGCGCCGTTCGGTCCGATCAGCGCGGTGATCTTGCGCCGTTCGGCGCCGAAGGAGAGGTCGTTGACCGCGACGATGCCGCCGAAGCGCATCGACAAATGATCGACGGAAAGGATGTGGTCAAGGGTGTGATCGGCGCTCATCCGTGCCCCTCCTTGACGAGGTCGGACGAGATCGCCTGGTTGCGCTCCAGGAACACGGTCGGCGCGCGATGACCGATCAGGCCGCGCGGGCGCCAGATCATCAACAGCACCATCGCCATGCCGAACACCAGCATGCGGTACTGGTCGAGCCCGCGGAACAGTTCGAAGCCGCCGATCATGGCAAGCGCCGCCAGCGCCACGCCCAGCTGCGAGCCCATGCCGCCCAGCACCACGATCGCCAGCACCAGCGCCGATTCATGGAAGGTGAAGGATTCCGGACTGATGAAGCCTTGTCTGGTCGCGAAGAACGCGCCGGCGAGACCGCCGAACATCGCGCCGGTCGCAAACGCCGTCAGTTTTGTCGTTGTCGTGTTGATGCCGAGCGCGCGGCAGGCGACCTCATCCTCGCGCAAGGCTTCCCAGGCGCGGCCGATGGGCAGGCGGCGCAGGCGAATCGTGACCCAGTTGGTGAGCAGCGCCAGCGCCAGGATCAAATAGAACAGAAAGACGATGCGGTGGGTCGGTGAGAATTCGATGCCGAGTTTGACCGCAAGCCCGTCGTCGCCCGGCGACAGCGGAATGCCGAACATGGTCGGCCGCGGAATGCCGGAGACGCCGTTCGGACCGCCGGTCAGGCTTTGCCAGTTGAGCAGGACGAGGCGGATGATCTCGCCAAAGGCGAGGGTGACGATGGCGAGATAGTCGCCGCGCAATCGCAGCACGGGAAAACCGAGCAGCACGCCCCAGAACGCGGCGAGGATGCCGGCCAGCGGCAGGCAGATCCAGAACGACAGTCCGAAATTGGTCGCCAGCAGCGCGTAGGAATAGGCGCCGACCGCGTAGAACGCGACATAGCCGAGGTCGAGCAGGCCGGCGAGGCCGACCACCACGTTCAATCCCCATCCGAGCATGACGTAAGTCAGCACGAGGATGCCGAGGTCGAGAATGTAGCGTTCGTTGTAGAAGATCACCGGCACCAGAAAGGTGAAGATCAAGAGCACCGGCGCGACGAGGCGACCCGCGAGCGAAAGCGCCGATGTTACCTGTGCCGGCACGACGCGCACGGTGCCGACCGGTCCCCACCATTGCCGCAGCAACTCGACGACGATGCTGCCGCCGAACACGGTCGCGACCATCATGGCGAGGTCGCCGAAGCGGGTCCAGTAGGTCAGCTGTCCGTCGGATCCTGCTTCGGTGCGCACGCCGATCATCAGCGAGAACAACACCAGCGCGACCAGCGCGCTGATCAGGGCTTTCTTGAAGATGAAGGCGACGCCGGGTGCGCGTGTGGCTTGCATGGCGGCGGCGGGGTTTGCGCTCACGCTGCGGCCCGTCAGACTTTTTCGACTTCAGGCCGGCCGAGCAGGCCGGTCGGAAGGAAGATCAGCACGACGATCAGGATCGAGAACGCCGCGACGTCCTTGTACTCGACCGAGAAGTAGGCCGACCACAGCGTCTCGATCAGCCCGATCAGCAGTCCGCCCAGCATCGCGCCGGGCAGCGAGCCGATGCCGCCGAGCACGGCGGCGGTGAACGCCTTGATGCCGGCGACGAAGCCCATGAAGAAATCGACCAGGCCGTAATAGAGCAGGTACATCATGCCGGCGACCGCGGCGAGCGCCGCACCGATCACGAAGGTCATGGAGATGGTGCGGTCGACGTCAACGCCGAGCAGCGAGGCCATGGTCTGGTCCTGCTCGCAGGCGCGCATGTCGCGGCCGAGCCGCGTGCTCGATACCAGCCAGGTGAACAGCGCGAGCAGCACGACGGTCGTGATCACCACGATGATCTGGATGTTGGACAACTGCACCACGAAGCCGCCGGAGCCCTCATGCAGCGTGTAGCCGCCGGTGATGATCGGCGGCACCGGCTTGACGCGCGCGCCCTGGGCGACTTGGGAATAATTGGTCAGCACGAATGACATACCGATGGCCGACAGCATCGGGGCGAGGCGGAACGAATGCCGCAGCGGCCGGTAGGCGATGCGCTCCACCGTCCAGCCATACAGCGCGGTGATCGCCATCGATACCAGCAGCACGATCAGCAGGATCAGGGGGATTGCGGTCAGGCCGAACGAAACCAGGATCAGGAACGTGATCAGGGCAATGAAGCCGCCGATCATGAAAATATCGCCATGAGCGAAATTGATCATGCCGACAATGCCATAGACCATGGTGTAGCCGATGGCGATCAGGCCGTAGATCGAGCCGAGCACGAGGCCGTTGATCAGTTGCTGGGCGAAATAATCCATGCGCTGCCGTTGGAGCCTGTTCGGCTGAGCGAACAGGCTCTAGTTTTGTTTTGACGCGTTTTCTTCACGCGAACCGGTATCCGCTTCGCTCGAAAACGCTACGTCCGTGAGCGACACGGCGAGGGCCCCCGGCAGCCTTGTCCGACGCGTCGTATCGTTTTCTTACAGTTTGGAACCGGGGGCGGCAACAGCGCTGGCTCCAGCTTAAAGGGCTTGTACAGAGCTAGTTTTGAGCTCCCGGTTCCCCGGTCACAATGCCAACACGGCTTTGCCGCGCAATCATCCCGCCGGAACCGGTGTTCCCCTCGCAACCAAAGCCCGGACTTTCCGTTGCCCCCGACTGTGTTCAACAAGGGAGATCCCCACATGAGCAACCCGACCCAAAAGCCGGGCCAGCAGAACCAGAATCCGGGTCAGAAGCCAGGCCAGCAGCAGCAGGGCGGCGGTCAAAAGCCCGGTCAGCAGCAGCAGGATCCGAGCCGCCGTCAGGGCGAGCGACCGGGCGAGATGCCCGATCAGGACCGCTAGTTCGCAGGACCGCTGGTTCGAACGTAAGCGAGAGTTAAGGAAGGCCCCGCCGAAAGGCGGGGCTTTTCCTGTATGCGGCCAGGCCGGCCGCCGTCCAATTAAGGTAAACAAATGGTTTAAATTGCCGCTCGCCGTTTAAGGGAGTTACGTCGCCGTCAGCCCGCCGCCTCGAAGCGCGGCGGAGCCAACGGGAAGCGACATGGCCAAACACTGGCGGATCAGTTCACTCAGCGGCGCGCTGCTGGCGGCGTATTTCATCCCGGCCTGGACCATCATCGCGTTCAAGATCATGGTTTCGCCGATCCATGGCCTCTACGACCGGCCCAACATTTCGCTCGCTTTGTTCGTCAGCGATCATCTGCAACTGGCGGGCACGGCGACCGTCCGTTTCGCCTGGCTATTGGCGCTCGGGCGGATGACGGTCGTGGCGTTCTTTGCGGTCTTCCTGGTGTTCGTGACCCGCGCGGCGATCCGCAAGAGTGGCGGCTGCAACGAAGCGCTCGGCATGGCGCTGGCGATCGGCAGCGTCATCAGCTTTGCGGGCGTGCTGATGGCGTCGCAGGCCGGTGAGACCGCCGCCCTTCGGATGCATGCGGCCGAACTGTTGATGATGCTCGGCACCGTGATCGTGATGCTGGTCGAGGCGCCGGCGCAGAGACCGGCGGATGCCGGCGCCGGCTCGGGCGAGCTATCCCTTCAGCAGACCTAGTTCGGCGACGATCCCTGCGGCTTCCTTGACGGCGTGGTTGGCCGCGGGCACGCCGCAATAGATCGCCTGCTGCAGGATGATTTCCTTGATATCATCGGGCGTGAAGCCGCCCTCGGCGAGGGCCGCGCGCACATGCAGGCGGAATTCATCCCATTGGCCGAGCGCGACCATGGTGCCGATCACGAGCACGCGCCTTGTGCGGTGATCGAAATGCGGCCGGGTCCAGATATCGCCCCAGGCATAGCGGGTGATCAGGTCCTGGAAATCGGTGTTGAACGCGTTGCGGCCCGCGATCGATTTGTCGACCCATTCATTGCCGAGCACTTTTCGGCGCTGGGTCATGCCGTTCTCGCGGCGCTTGTCGTCGTCCATGGGTTCTCTCCTTTCGTCATTGCGAGCCACCGGGTCGCGCGAATGCGCACCCGATGATAAACTCCGCGAAGCAATCCATTGTCCCGTTGAGGAAGTATGGATTGCTTCGTCGCTTCGCTCCTCGCAATGACGGCTGTTAGAGTTAGCGTTGCGTCAGGAAGCCGACCACCGCGTCGGTGAAGGCGTGCGGTTGCTCGACATTGGAAATATGTGCGGCATCGAGGATCGTCATGCTGGCGCCGGGAATCTGGCTGCGGATGAATTCACCGGCTGCAATCGGCGTCGACATGTCGTGGCGTCCGGCGATCACCAGGGTCGGACTCTTGATCTTCGGCAGCATCTCGCGGTTATCCAGCGTCGACAGCGCCTCGCAGCAGGCGAGGTAGCCCTCGACGGGTGTTGCCAGCATCATCGCCTTCATGTTGGCGGTGATCTGCGGCTCGCGCTCGCGAAAATCCGCCGTCAGCCAGCCCCCGATCACGGTGTCGGCGACCGCGGCGATGCCGCCTTCCTTCACCGCCTTGATGCGGTTGTGCCAGTTGGTCGGGTCCGGATAGTGGCAGGCGGTGTTGGCGAGGATGAGTTTGCCGAATCGATCAGGCGCGTTGGCCCCCAGCCATTGTCCGACCATGCCGCCCATCGACAGCCCGCACCAATGCGTCTTGGCAATATTGAGATCGTCGAGGATCGCCAGCACGTCGCGGCCGAACCGTTCCATCGAATAGGGGCCGGGCGGCACGTTGGACTTGCCATGGCCGCGCCGGTCGTAACGGATGACGCGAAACACCTGCGTCAGCGCCTTCATCTGCGGCTCCCACATCTGCATGGTCGAGCCCAGCGAATTCGACAGCATCAGCGTCGGTCCGCCGTCGCGGCCTTCGACGGATACGTTGAGCAGGCACCCATCGGCGTCGATCATCGGCATGGTGTTTTCCCTCGTCATGCGCGGGCTGGACCCGCGCATCCATCAAAAAAGACTCTATTCAAGAAGATGGATTGCCGGGTCAAGCCCGGCAATGACACCTAGCTTATTTCTCGTCCAGTGATGCGAGCAGGCGGTCGATCAGGGCTTGCGAGGCGCCTTGATAGGCCATCGGCTCGAACAGTTCTGCGATCGTCCCGGCGCTGAGCTGCGCGGTGACTTTTGCATCAGACGTCAGCACGTCGCGCAGATGTTTCTTTTCGGCGACCGCTTTCTTGCTGGCCGCCTCGATCAGATGATGTGCGTCGCTTTTGCCGATCTTCTCAGCCAGCGCGAATGTCACCGCTTCCGCCATGATCAGCCCATCGGTGGCGTCGAGATTGGCGCGCATCCGCGCCACATCGACTTCCAGTCCTTCGGCGATATCGACTGTCGCGGCCAGTGCCCCCGAGGTGACCAGCAGCAAGGTCGGCAGGGTCGGCCATTCCGCGTGCCAGGGGCCGGCGCTGCGTTCGTGGTCCTGAACCTGGGCGGCAAAAATCGTCGCCGCCAGATTGGGCGCCATGGTGGCGGCGGCGAGCGCGGTCGCGGCCGCCACGGGGTTGCGCTTGTGTGGCATGGTGGAGGAGCCGCCGCGGCCTTCGCCTGATGGTTCAAAGGCTTCGCCGACGTCGGTCTGCATCATTAGGGAAACATCGCGGGCGATCTTGCCGCAAGTGCCGGCGAGAATGGCGAGCACGGATGCGGCCTCCGCGATGCGGTCGCGGTGGGTGTGCCAGGGCGCCTCGGGCAGCGGCAGTTTTAGCTCCTGCGCCAGTTGTTCGGCGACCGCCAATCCCTGGTCGCCGAGCGCGGCGAGCGTGCCGGCGGCGCCGCCGAACTGCAGCGCCAGCGTCTCGCTGCGCAGCCGCCGCAGCCGCTTCTGCGAGCGATGCAGGGCCGCGGCATATTCGGCGAGCTTGAGCCCGAACGGCATCGGCAGCGCATGCTGCAGCCAGGTGCGGCCGACCACCGCGGTGTTGCGGTGCTGGCGCGCCAGTTTGGCAAAGCCGGCGATGGCGCGGGCGGTGTCGTCAAGCAGCGCATCGATGCCGGCGCGCAGGCCGAGCATGGCGCCGGTATCGATCACGTCCTGGCTGGTCGCGCCCCAATGCACGTAGCGCGCGGCGTCGGCGTCCAGCTTCGCCACGTTCGCCGTCAGCGCCTTGACCAGCGGGATCGCGAGATTGCCCGACCGCGTCGCGGCCTCGGCCAATGCCGCGAGGTCGAATGATTCGGCCCGGCAGGCGTTCGTGATCGGGCCCGCCGCCTTGTTCGGAATAACGCCGGTCGCGGCTTCGGCGCGGGCCAGCGCGGCCTCGAAATCCAGCATGTTCTGCAGGCATGCGGCATCGTCGCACACCGCGCGCATCGCGGCGCTCGACAGCATCGGGGCAAGCAACGGGGACAGGGATGTGCTCATCTGTGCGAGGACCTAACCATCCCCCGTTGGCTCTGCCAACCCGGTTGGTAATACCAACCGGGTTGGCAATGCCGGCGCCCCTGATTTTCTGGCGGTATCCCGGTCACAACACCGGGAGCCAAAATTTGCGGCATTGCGGCGATCCCTGTTGGGCTTTGCGAATATGCATCGCTCATCGTCCCAAGGCGGCCTTTCCTTATGCGCGGCCGTGCATTACTTGGGAGAACGGTTTTGAAGCGTTACAGGAGGCATCCACCATGGCCATGACGATGAACGGCGAAGTCCAGCTTGCGGCGCCGCGCGAGGCCGTGTGGGCCAAATTGAACGATCCGGAGGTGCTGAAGGTCTGCATCCCCGGCTGCGAGGAGCTCGAGAAGACCGAGGACAATGGCTTCCGCGCCACCGCCAAAATGAAGGTCGGGCCGGTCTCCGCCCGCTTCAAGGGCAAGGTCACGCTGAGCGATCTCGACCCGCCCAACGGCTACAAGATCTCGGGCGAAGGCGAGGGCGGCGTTGCCGGTTTCGCCAAGGGCGGCGCCACGGTGGCGCTGGCCGAAAAGGATGGCGGCACCTTGCTGAGCTATAATGTCGAGGCCCAGATCGGCGGCAAGCTGGCCCAGCTCGGACAGCGCCTGATCAACGGCTCGGCCAAGAAACTGGCCGACGAGTTCTTCGCCAATTTCGCCAAGGCGGTGCAAGGTTGATCCCGGGTTGAGGCTTGGCTGCCTCTTGGCCCCGCCCAAGATTCCCGCCTCAAGTCCAGCCCGAATATCCCGTCAAGAGTCCCGCTAAGCCGTATCTGGCCATGCCGGAAGTGAGTGACTGCCACGGTTGCTCATTGCCGGGATGGCCCATATTATGGCCTTGGAACGATTTTAAACGCCTGCGCAGCCGATATGCGGCAGTGCAGCTCAAGAGAGTGCTGATGGCCAAGATTTCCCTGATCGTGAACGGCAATCCCGTAAACGCCAATGTCGACTCCCGTACCCTCCTGGTCCAGTTTCTCCGCGAAAACCTGCGGCTGACCGGCACCCATGTCGGCTGCGATACCTCGCAGTGCGGCGCCTGCGTCGTCCATCTCGACGGCAAGGCGGTCAAATCCTGCACCACGCTGGCTGTCATGGCCGATGGCCATGAAGTGCGGACCATCGAGGGCCTGGCCGCCGACGGAGAGCCGCTGCATCCGATGCAGGAAGCCTTCCGCGAGCACCACGGCCTGCAATGCGGCTTCTGCACCCCCGGCATGATCATGACGGCGGTCGATTTGGTGCACCGCAAGGGCAACGACCTCTCGGACCACGTCATTCGCGAAGAGCTCGAAGGCAATTTGTGCCGCTGCACCGGCTATCAGAACATCGTGACCTCGATCGCCGCCGGCGCCAAGGCGATGGCCAAATCCGACCTTGCTTAAATCTGACCTGGCGTAAGTCCGCCTCGCATCATCGAATTCATCGCGACCGCGATCAGGAAGTTCTCATGTACGAATTCAAATACCATCGCCCCGCGACCGTGCGTCAGGCCGCCAATCTCCTGGTGAAGAACGAAGACGCCAAGGTGATCGCCGGCGGTCACACGCTGGTGCCGGTCATGAAGCAGCGGCTCGCGAGCCCGCCGCATCTGGTCGATCTCTCCCATATCGAAGGCCTCGACGGCATCGAGATGAAGGGCCGCTCGCTGGTGATCGGCGCCACCGCCAGGCACGCCGCGGTCGCGACTTCGGCCGTCGTCGGCGAAGCCATTCCGGCGCTGGCCGAACTCGCCGGCATGATCGGCGATCCTGCGGTACGCCACAAAGGCACCATCGGCGGCTCGCTCGCCAACAACGATCCGACTGCGGATTATCCCGCCGCGGTGCTGGCGCTCGGCGCCACCATCGTCACCAACAAGCGCCGGCTGAAGGCCGAAGAATTCTTCCAGGGCCTGTTCACGACGGCGCTCGAAAGCGACGAGATCATCACCAAGGTGATGTTCCCGGTGCCGAAGAAGGCGGCCTATATCAAATTCCGCAACCAGGCCTCGCGCTACGCGCTGGTTGGCGTGTTCGTCGCCAAGCGTCCGTCGGATGTCCGCGTCGCCGTCACCGGTGCCGGCTCGGACGGCGTGTTCCGCGCCGAACCGTTCGAAGAGGCGTTGAAGAAGCGCTTCTCGCACAAGGTGCTCGATGGCGTTTCCGTTCCGGCCGAAGGGCTGAACAGCGACCTGCATGGCAGCGCCGAATATCGCGCGCATCTGATCGGCGTGCTGACGCGCCGCGCCGTCGAAGCCGCGACGGCGAAGTAAGTTTGCCGTTTCCCGGCTCAGCAAGATTGGCTTTGTCATGAGTGCATCGGCGCTACCGAAATCCGTCGATGCGATGCAGGAATTGCTGACCTCGCGCGGCTATCTCGCCGAGCGCTCGCTGGCGACGGTGACCTATCTGTCGCTGCGAATGGGACGGCCGTTGTTCCTCGAAGGCGAGGCCGGCGTCGGCAAGACCGAAATCGCAAAGGTGCTGTCGGCCGCCCTTGGCCGCAAACTGATCCGTCTGCAGTGCTACGAAGGCCTCGACGTTGCCTCCGCGGTCTACGAGTGGAACAGCGCCGCGCAGATGATCGCGATCCGGCTGGCGGAAGCCGGCGGCGACACTGACCGTGACCAGCTTTCCAGCGATATCTTTGCCGAGCGTTTCCTGATCAAGCGGCCGCTGCTGCAGGCGCTGGAGCCCGATGTGGCCGGCGCGCCGGTGCTGCTGATCGACGAACTCGACCGCGCCGACGAGGCGTTCGAGGCGTATCTTCTGGAAATCCTCTCGGACTTCCAGGTCACGATTCCCGAATTCGGCACCGTGAAGGCGCCGCAAGCGCCGATCGTCATCATCACCTCGAACCGCACCCGTGAAATCCACGACGCGCTGAAGCGCCGCTGCCTGTATCACTGGGTGGATTATCCCAATGCCGAGCGCGAGCTGGCGATCGTCAAATCGCGCGTGCCGGATATTTCCGCAAAGCTCTCGCAGCAGGTGGTGCGCTTCGTGCAGGCGCTGCGCGATCAGGATTTCTACAAGTCGCCGGGCGTTGCCGAGACCATCGACTGGGCCACCGCGCTGACCGAACTCGACGCCCGCTCGCTGACGCCGCAAGTCGTCGGCGACACGCTGGGCGCGCTCCTGAAATACCAGGACGACATCGCGCGGATGCAGGGCGACACGCTGCAGAAGGTTTTGAAGGAAGCGACGAGCGATAACTGATCGTCATTCCGGGATGGTCCGAAGGACCAGACCCGGAATCTCGAGATTCCGGGTTCGATGCTTCGCATCGCCCCGGAA
>NZ_JAFCLR010000058.1:0-44332 GCF_018131065.1 Bradyrhizobium sp. AUGA SZCCT0431
CCGCTGATCCAGCAGCCGGTCCAGCTTACGGCCGGTACAACCGGCGCCGGAGCCTTGGCATAACGGGGAGCCATGTCGGCCGCGAGAGCCGGGGCAGTCAATGCTGCGAGCGCGGTCAGAGCGAGCACTATTTTCTTCATTGTCCAAACCCTCAAAATAAGCGTCGTAACCGACCGCTCAAATGGTGCGCTTGCACCGATTCCCTAAACCCAGTGTCGGGACTATACGCGGCTCTACCTAAAATGCTGTTGCGGGGAGAGCACATCCGCCCGAAAAGGAACTGCGGGAAAGAGCCTCAAAAATAGGCACAATCAGGTGTCCACGGGGTGAAACAAGCCGTAAGGCTGGCAAACCCGACAATCGCGTGCCGTCGGCCGAGATAGCCCCGAAGGTCAGACGTCCAGCAGATCCTCGCTGGCAAATTCCGCCTTGTCGGTGATGAAGGCGAATCGGGCCTCGGCCTTGGTGCCCATCAGCCGCTCGACCGAATCGGCGGTGCCTTCGCGGTCGTCGGCCAGCAAGACCACGCGCAGCAGGGTGCGCCTGGCCGGGTCCATCGTGGTTTCCTTGAGCTGCGCCGGCATCATCTCGCCGAGACCTTTGAAGCGACCGACATCGACCTTGGCATTGGCGTTGAATTCGCTCTTGAGCAGCGCGTCCTTGTGGGCGTCGTCGCGGGCGTAGACCGTCTTGGCGCCGTGGGTGAGCCGATAGAGCGGCGGCACCGCGAGATAGAGATGGCCCTCGTCGATCAGCCGCGGCGTCTGCCGGTAGAAGAAGGTGATCAGCAGCGAGGCGATATGGGCGCCGTCGACGTCGGCGTCGGTCATGATGATGATGCGGGAATAGCGCAGGTCTTCCTCGCGGTAATGCGCGAGCGTGCCGCAGCCGATCGCCTGCATCAGGTCGGACAGCTGGGCATTGGCGGTGAGCTTGTCCTTGCCGGCGGAAGCGACGTTGAGGATTTTTCCGCGCAACGGCAGCACGGCCTGGGTCTTGCGGTCGCGCGCCTGCTTGGCGCTGCCGCCGGCCGAGTCGCCCTCGACGATGAACAGCTCGGAACCTTCGGTCGCGGTGTTGGTGCAGTCGGAAAGCTTGCCGGGCAGGCGCAGCTTCTTCACCGCGGTCTTGCGCGAGGTCTCTTTCTCGGCGCGGCGGCGCAGCCGCTCGTCGGCACGCTCGACGACGAAGTCCAGCAGCTTGTTGGCCTGCAGCGGATTGCCCGACAGCCAGTGGTCGAACGGGTCCTTGATCGCCTGTTCGACGATCTTCTGGGCCTCGGCGGTGGCGAGGCGGTCCTTGGTCTGGCCCTGGAATTCCGGCTCGCGCACGAACACCGAAAGCATCACGGCCGCGCCCACCATGACGTCTTCCGAGGTGATCGGAGCGGCGCGCTTGCCCTGGCCGATGCGCTCGGCGTGATCCTTCAGGCCGCGCAGCATCGCGCTGCGCATGCCGGATTCGTGGGTGCCGCCGTCGGGCGTCGGCACGGTGTTGCAATAGGAGGAGAGGAAGCCGTCGGCGTCCGCCGTCCATGCCACCGCCCATTCGCAGGCGCCGTGGGCGCCGTTGCGCCCCGATTTGCCGGAGAAGATATCCGGGTGCACCAGCGTATCGGCATGGATCGCGGCGGCGAGATAATCCTTCAATCCGCCGGGGAAGTGGAATTCGTCCTCGGCCGGCACCTCTTCGAGACCGCGCAGCAATTCAGGATCGCAGCGCCAGCGGATCTTCACTCCACCGAACAGGTAGGCCTTCGAGCGCGCCATCTTGAACAACCGTTGCGGCTTGAAGGCCGCCTTGGCGCCGAAAATCTCGGTGTCGGGCTTGAAGCGGATGGTGGTGCCGCGGCGGTTGTTGATCTTGCCGAGTTCCTGCAGCTTGCCCTTGGGATGACCACGCTCGAAGGTCATCTTGTAGAGTTTTTGTTCGCGTGCGACCTCGACCTCGAGGAGCGAGGAGAGGGCGTTGACGACGGAAACGCCGACGCCGTGCAGGCCGCCCGAGGTCTCATAGACCTTGGAGTCGAACTTGCCGCCGGAATGCAGCGTGCACATGATGACTTCGAGCGCGGATTTCTTCGGAAATTTCGGATGCGGATCGACGGGAATGCCGCGGCCATTGTCGGTCACGGTCAAAAAGCCGTCGGCGCCGAGTCCGACCTCGATGAAGGAGGCATGGCCTGCCAGCGCCTCGTCCATGGCGTTGTCGATGACTTCGGCGAACAGATGGTGCAGCGCCTTTTCATCGGTGCCGCCGATATACATGCCGGGCCGGCGCCGGACCGGCTCCAGACCTTCGAGCACCTCGATATCGGCCGCAGTGTAGCCGGCTTCGGCGCTGTTGGACCTGGCGGCGACCTTCAGCGAGGCGCGGCCCTTTGCTTCATCGGCCCCGAACAAGTCGCTGGCGGATTTGGTTTTGTCACGTGTTTTCAATGGCTTGGACATGGTTCTTCATGTGATGCGCGCAACCTGGCGCGGCGAATCGTTCTGTCTGACTATGCCACGGATGGGCTTGAAAAGTGACGGCCGGGCCGAACGCTGCAACCGCTTGGGCCGGCCGTACCACGAGATAAGTGCCTTTGTCAGGCGCGGAACACGGGAGAGTGGTTGAATCACGCCCCGTGTCCGCCTTTGTGACTTGATGTCACGCAACGGGCTGGCGTACCTGTTCCAAGGCCATGGGCTCGTGGGTTTGATTCAATGGCCGGATTGGGGCTGGAAGGCGTTTAAGGGATGCAAGATTTTGCGCGCGCCCTGGCTGATTTCGTGCGCGATCATCAGGCCTGGGCAGCACCGATTGTGCTGCTGCTGGCGTTCGGCGAATCGCTGGCGTTCGTTTCACTGGTCGTTCCGGCCTGGGGGGCTCTGGTCGCGATCGGCGCGCTGATGGGCGTCAGCGGCATCAACTTCTGGCCGATCTGGTTTGCCGGCGGCATTGGCGCGGGGCTCGGCGACTGGGTCTCCTACTGGTTCGGCTTCAAATACAAGGAGCAGGTGGCCCAGATCTGGCCGCTGTCGCGCTATCCGGAAATCTTGCCGCGCGGCGAGGCTTTTGTAAAAAAGTGGGGCGTGCCCTCCATTTTCATCGGGCGGTTCTTTGGACCGTTGCGGGCGTCGGTGCCGCTCGCCGCCGGCATTTTCGAGATGCCGTATTGGCCATTCCAGATCGCCAATTTCGTCTCCGCGCTGGTCTGGTCGGCAGCGTTGTTGCTGTTTGGCGACGTGATCGCTCACATCATCGAATGGTTGTGGCGGTTGATGTGACGCAGACGCTGCCCGCTCCGGAATAAGCCACCGAGGCGGGGGTTAGCCCTCAAGATAGGGGAGACGCCGGGCTGCCCGCCGTCGCACCGTCGTCATCGCGTTAGCATTGAAACGCTGGTAGAAGCGGCGGCAACCAGGGCCGAGAAAACGTCAAGGACACGTCAATAAAGCGGGAAATCCCGCGAACCGCACGCATCGTCTCACTGGGAGGACATCACATGGAATTGACACGACGTCACGCACTCGCGGGAGCTGCGGCTCTCGCTGCTTCACCTCTGTTGCCCAGCATGCCGGCCAAGGCGGCCGCGCCGGTCGCCGAGAAGCAGGCGCCCAGTTTCTATCGTTACAAGGTCGGCGACGCCCAGGTGAACGTCATCTCCGACGGCATCAACAACTTCGCGCTGGGCGATACTTTCGTACTCAACGTCAAAAAGGACGAGGTCAACGCCGCGCTCGAAAAGGCGTTCATGCCGAAAGACAAGATGAGCATCCAGTTCGCGCCGCTCGTCATCAATACCGGCGGCAAGCTGGTCGTCGTCGACACCGGCAACGGCCCGGGCGCTTTCGCGTCGAGCAAGGGCAATGTCGGACAGTTCGCCAGCAACATGGTCGCCGCCGGGATCGATCCCAAAGCCGTCGACATGGTGGTGATCTCGCACTTCCACGCCGACCACATCAACGGCCTGCTGACCGCGGACAACGTGCTGGCATTCCCGAATGCCGAGGTGCTGGTGCCGGCCGCCGAGTGGAAATACTTCATGGACGACGGCGAGATGGGCAAGCAGACCTCCGACCGGATGAAGGGCGTGTTCGCCAATGCCCGCCGCGTGTTTGACGCCGGACTGAAGAAGAAGGTCACGCCTTACGAAATGGGCAAGGACGTCGCTCCCGGGCTGCAGGCGGTGGCTTCCCACGGTCACACGCCGGGCCACACCTCGTATGTCCTGTCGTCCGTTTCCGACAAGGTTTTCATCCAATCCGACGTCACCAACCTGCCGGCGCTGTTCGTCACCAATCCGGGCTGGCATCTGATGTTCGATCAGGACCCGGCGATGGCAGAAGCCACCCGCCGCAAGGTCTATGACATGCTGGTGGCCGACAAGATGCGTGTCCAGGGCTTCCATTATCCGTTCCCGGCCAATGGCTTTGTCGAGAAGGACGGTACCGGTTACCGGCTGGTTCCGGCGCCGTGGAATCCGGTGATCTGACCATCGGTCATCGTCGAAATCCGAGCAAAGGCCGCCCTTTCGGGGCGGCCTTTGTGTTCCGGCCCGGTGTTTTGGCTTGACGGTGGAACCGTGCGGCCCTATAGGCACGCCCATGATCAACGCTTCGACCAGCATCATCGCCCGCCGCCGCCGCATTGTCGCGGTACGAGCGGTTGTCTGCGTTTAAGATCATCGCCTCTGCCGCCGGATACGATCCGCGGCTCTTTCCCTTCAAGACACGCGGTTTGATCTGGCGGCTCCTACGTCAAGCAGGAGTTTGAAATGTATACGCCGCCTCCGTTCAAGCCCGACCGCGCCGCCAGCCTGGCGTTTGCGGAAGCGCGCGGCTTTGGCCTCGTCTGCGCGTGGGATGGCGCCAAGCCGGTTGCCTCGCCGCTGCCGTTCTATCTCGGCTTTGCCGATGACGGGACGCCGCGCGCGCTGTTTCATGCTGCCCGTCACAATCCGCTGGTAAAGCTCGCCGGCGGGACCTCGTCCTGGCTGCTGGCCGTGAACGGCGCGGATGCCTATGTGTCGCCCGACTGGTACGTCTCGCCCGATCAAGTGCCGACCTGGCTCTACCAGGCCGTGCACCTGATAGGCACGGTACGGGCACTGTCCGACGACGAATTGGCCGAGCAGATTGATACGCTCAGCGCCAAGTTCGAAAACAGGCTGTTGCCGAAGAAGCCATGGTTGTCGTCGAAAATGACGGCCGGGCGGCTTGACGCCATGAAGAAGGCGATCGTGGGGCTGGTGATGACGGTTGAGGAGATCGAGGGCAGCTTCAAATTGAACCAGCACAAATCCGAGACCGACTATGCAGCCATCAGCAACGCGCTGGCGTCACAGGGTGACGCGGATGCGGCCGAGATCGCAGGCTTGATGCGCGCGGCGCGCCCGCAGGCTTTTGTTACCGACACAGCAGCAACGAACGAAGCGACGACGCTTGAAAGGAACGCGCCATGACCCTGACCGATATCAAGCCGCACACGATCGGCGACACCAAGAAGCCCACCATCTTTGTCGATGGCGCGTCCGGAACGACGGGCCTTGGTATTCAGGAGCGGCTGCGCCTGCAGGGCGACGTCGCGCTGAAGAGCATTGCCGAGGACAAGCGCAAGGACGCCGGCGCCAAGCGGGCGCTGATGGAGGAGGTGGATCTCGTGATTCTCTGCCTGCCGGACGATGCGGCGAAGGAAACCGTGGCGTTGATCGACGCCATGGGCGCCAAGGGACCCAAGGTGCTCGACGCGTCGACAGCCTTTCGTGTCGCCAGCGACTGGACCTATGGTTTTCCGGAACTGACGGCTGACCAGGCCGACAAGATCAGAATGGCACGGAAGGTCTCAAACCCGGGCTGCTATCCGACCGGCGGGATCGCCCTGCTGCGCCCACTCGTGGACGCGGGACTGCTGCCAGCGGACTATCCCGTCACCATCAATGCGGTCAGCGGTTATTCCGGCGGCGGCAAGTCGATGATCGAAAGTTTCGAAGGCGGCACCGCGCCGTCCTTTGAGCTCTATGGTCTCGGCTTCGAGCACAAGCATCTGCCGGAGACGCAGCTGTACTCACGGCTCACGCGGCGGCCGATCTTCGTTCCGTCGGTCGGCAACTACCGGCAGGGCATGCTGGTGTCGGTGCCGTTGCATCTCGACGCGCTTCCGGCCAAGCCCGATGGCGCCCAACTGCATGCCGCACTCGCAAAGCGGTACGCGGGCAGCAAATATGTTTCTGTGATGCCGCTCGAATACGCGACGTCGAAGACCGGGCGCATCGAACCCGAGGCGCTGAACGAGACCAACATGCTCGAGCTGTACGTCTTCGCGAGCGAGCAATATCCGCAAGCCGTTCTCGTCGCGCGCCTCGACAACCTCGGCAAGGGCGCGTCAGGTGCCGCGGTACAGAACATGCGGCTGATGCTGGGGTTGGCCGACGCTTAGGCCCAAAGCCTTACGCTCACGTCGGCATCACGCCATCAGCGCGATGCCGGCGCTGCCACCCGTTCGGCCGTCGGGGCTTGCGAGCGCATCCCAGAACCGCAGAATCCATAGTTGCGTCCAGCGAAGGCAGGTCTACTGTTTTGCCGTAACATGCGGCTGATGCTGTGCCTCGCCGACAGCGAGAGGAATTCGTGGACGAGGCGACGCTTCAATTCTACCGCGGCCATGCCGAGGCTTACGCGGCGCGCGAGATCACCTCGCGTCGGGCAAGGCTGGAGGCGTTCCTCTCGGTGCTGCCACCTGGTGCTGCCATTCTCGAACTCGGATGTGGCGCCGGCGGCGACACCGCGGAAATGCTGGCGCGGGGCTATGACGTGTCGCCAACGGACGGATCGCCGGAAATGGCCGATGTGGCATCGCGCCGTCTCGGCCGCCCGGTCGGGACGCTGCTGTTCCACGACCTCGACGAAGTCGAAGCCTATGACGGGGTGTGGGCCAATGCGTGCCTGCTGCACGTTCCGCGCAATGAACTAGCGCAGGTGCTGTCGCTGATCTGGCGCGCGCTGAAACCCGGCGGCGCTTTCTTTGCCAGCTTCAAGACCGGTGACGCCGAAGGCCGCGACACGCTCAACCGCTACTACAATTACCCGTCGCCTGATTGGCTGCGCGAAACCTATGCCAGCGCGGGCGACTGGAATTCACTTGAAATCGAGACCGGCGAGGTCATCGGCTTCGACAACCAGTGGGCCCCGATGCTGTTTGTCGTGGCCCGGAAAAGCCTCTGATCTGATGGTCCTTCAGTCCGGCAAGACAATTTTCCGCGTCCTGATTGTTCTCGCGATTACGCAGGTCATCGGTTGGGGCACGATCGGACTGCTTGCGGTCGTGGGCGGGCAGGTCGCCGCCGATCTTCACATGGACATCTCGGCGGTGTTTGCCGGCAACTCGATCTTCTATGTCCTGATGGGTCTGTGCGCTCCTGTTCTGGCAAGGCCGTTCACGCAATTTGGTGCCCGCCGGGTGATGATCGCGGGGACCATCATCGGTGCGCCGGGCTTCGCTCTGCTCTCGCTCGCACACGGCCCGATCCAGTTTTTCGCTGCGTGGGTGATCCTCGGCACGGCCGGCAGCGCCACGCTGGCCACGGCCGCCTACATCATGCTCAACGAGATCGCCGGGCGGGATGCAAAGCGCGGCATCGGCGCCATGATGCTGGTGACCGGGCTTTCCAGCAGTGTTTTTTGGCCCACCACGTCGTTTCTGTCGGACGTTATGGGCTGGCGCGGAACCTGCATGGTCTATTCCGGGATGCTGCTGCTGTTGTGCCTTCCGCTCTATTATTTCGGATTGCCGCGTCGAACCGAACCAAAAGATGAGGCGATTTTCGCGGCGCAGCCGGCCGGCACGTCACCTATCGTGAAAAAAAGCACGTTCTTGCTGATCTTGGCTGCGCTCGCGCTCAATGCATTCGTCGCCTTCGGATTCAGCGCCGTGCTGATCGAGCTTCTGAAGGTGGAGGGCCTGTCGCCGGCCACGGCCGTTACCTTCGGCTCGATGCTGGGCGTGATTCAGGTCAGCGCCCGGGGATTGGATTTTCTTGGCGGCGGGCGGTGGGATGGGATTACGACGGGGCTGTTTGCCGGCTCAGCTATCCCTGTGGCGATGTTTCTGCTGATGATCGGCGGCGGATCGCATTGGGCGATCGGGGCCTTCATTCTGCTGTATGGCATGGGCAGCGGCGCGTTCGCGGTCGCCCGTGCGACCATACCCTTGGTGTTCTACGACCAGGCCGAATTCGCCAAGGCGACATCGCGCATTGCGCTGCCGCTCAATCTCATTTCCGCAGCTTCGCCTCCGGTTCTCGTTGGCTTGCTGACGCAGTTCGGCAGCAACGCGCTGCTTGGCCTTGCGATGGCATGTTCGTGCGGCGCTCTCCTGATCCTGCTCTGGCTCAGGAAATTGCGTCCGGCGATCGGGGCGATGGCCGCAGACTGATCGTGATGCAGAAGCTCGCGTTGATCAAAGCACCTGGAAGATCGCCAGCGCCAGCACGGCTTGCGCGAGGAAGCCGACGGTGAAGGCGAGGGTGCGGAACACCGGCAGGCCCAGCGTGTAGACGATCAGATGCGCGACGCGGGACCAGAAATACACCGCGCAGGCCATCACGGTCCATTTGGTGGAATAGTCGGCGGCGTTGAGGATCAGCACCAGGGGGGCGAAGATGATGAGGTTTTCGACCGCGTTGTCATGCGCGAACATCAGCCGGTTGGCCCATTCCGAATGCGGCTTGTCGTTGCGCGAGGGATTGGCCATGGCGCCGGAAAGGCCGCGGATCTGACAGCGGTTGATGATGTAGGGGACCCACAGCAGACCGGTCAAAATCACCGTCAGCGTCAGCCAGAACAATTCACGCGTCATTGTTTCCCCCTCAATCGATTTTCGAATCCCGATACGGGATAACAGCTTATAGCCAACCCCGCGGGCTTGCGCTACGCGCGGACGCGAACGTAGCTGCCGGGCGCATCCTCGATCGGCGGCATCGCCTCGGAGCCGACCGCGCGCGCGGGCACCATCTCGGCGTCGAGGCTCTCCAGCCATTGACGCCAGTCCGGCCACCACGATCCCTTGTGTTCGGTGGCGTTCTTGAGCCAGTCGGCCAGCGTGACGTCCTTGATGTTGTCGTTGGTCCAGTACTGATATTTTCCGGACGCCGGCGGATTGACCACGCCGGCGATGTGGCCGGATCCGGACAGCACGTATTTGACCGGCCCGCCGAAGAACTGCGAGCCATACAGCACCGAATCCGCGGGCGCGATGTGATCTTCGCGCGTCGCCAGATTATAGACCGGCACCTTCACCTTCGAGAGGTCGAGCAGCGTGTTATCAAGCACCATGCTGCCGGCGGACAGCCGGTTCTCCAGGTAACAATTGCGTAAGTAGAAGGAATGGTTGGCTGCCGGCATCCGCGTCGCGTCGGAATTCCAGTGCAGCAGGTCGAAGGAGGAGGGCGGTTGTCCCTTCAGGTAATTGCTGATGACATAGGACCAGATCAGGTCGTTCGAGCGCAGCATGTTGAAGGCCATCGCCATCTTGCTGCCTTCGAGCACGCCGGCCGCCTGCATGTCGCGCTCGAGCGCCGAGATCTGGTCCTCGTCGACGAACACAAGCAGATCGCCGGCATGGGTGAAGTCGACCTGGGCTGCAAAGAACGTCGCCGAGGTGACGCGCACGCGGCGCTTTTCGGCGAGCCACGCCAGCGTCGAGGCGAGCAGGGTGCCGCCGACGCAATAGCCCGCGGTATGAACCTTCATCTCGCCCGTGACCTTTTCGATGACGTCCATCGCGGTCAGCGGTCCCTGCCTCATGTAGTCGTCAAACGTCTTCTTGCCGAGTTCCTTGTCCGGATTGACCCAGGAGATCACGAACACGGTGATGCCCTGATCGACGCACCATTTGATGTAGGATTTTTCCGGCTTGAGATCGAGGATGTAGAACTTGTTGATCCAGGGCGGCACGATCAGCAACGGCGTGCGCAGCACGGTCTCCGTGGTGGGCGTGTACTGGATCAGCTGCATCAGCTCGTTCTGGAAGATCACCTTGCCCGGCGTCGTCGCCATGTTGACGCCGACCACGAGGTTGGAGGGATCGGACTGGCGGATGCGCAGCGTGCCGCGGCCGGCTTCGATGTCCTCGGCCAGCATCTTCATGCCGCGCACCAGATTGTCGCCGTTCGAGGCCAGCGTCTCGCGCAGCACTTCCGGATTGGTGAAGACGAAATTCGACGGCGAGATCGCATTGCTGATCTGCTGGACGTAGAATTCAGCCTTCTTGCGCGTGTGCGGATCGATGCCTTCGGCGTTCTTCACCAGTTCCTGCGCCCATTGCGTGGTGAGCAGGTAAAGCTGCATCACGAAGTCGAAGAACTTGTTGGTCTTCCACTCCGGGTCCTTGAATCGCTTGTCGCGCGGCGACGGCTCGATCACGGGCGGGGCCTCTTCGCCGGCCATGCGGCGCACCGTCGAGCCCCAGAGATCGAGATAGGCCTTGGCCATCTTGACCTGCAGATCGGACGCCCGCTCCTTGTCCGAAAGCCAGTATTCGGCGACCGTGCTGAAGGTCTTGATCACCTCAGCGATCTCATTCGGCGGTTTGTCCCTCAGCTCACCGTTTTCGCGCGGCTTCAGGTAGGCCGCGAGCGCCTGGCCGCTGCTCTCCATGGCCCTGGCGATGTTCATGGCGAAGGCTTCAGCGTTGAAGGATTTCGCAGCGTGGATTTCGGTGTTAACGTCGGTCATGTCAGGGACACTATAACTTCATTTCGAGTTCGTCACCGCGCCTGACGGCGGCGGTAGTATTGGGTTAATCCTGTTGCACTGCGATAAAATTTCTCCGTTCGGACACATTGAAGCCGCACCGTTTGAGTTACTTCCTCTGGCTTTAATCGTTTCGGGCGACAATGGTTTGAAGGGTTGCGGAAAATTTGACGCAGCTCGACGATCCAGCGCGCTGCAAGGCGCATACCAACAGCTCTTGCCAGCGCGCACTGTGCAAACGATCTAAGGCAACGGGACAGGTATTGGGGACTTCCGGACGGATGCCGGTGGATCGGATGATAAGGCTGTGGTCGATGGCCGCGCTGTTCGCAACCGCGCTCGCGGTCAGCGGCTGCTCGACATCGATCGCGGATTTGCCAGGTGTCGGCGTGCCGGGCGACGCGCCCGCGCGTCCGAAGGAAGCCGGGGGCTATCTGCCGGTCCATGACCTGCCGCCGGAGCGCGACGAGGCTGTGATCAAGCCGGCGGAGCAGGCCAAGATCGAGGCCGAACTGCGTGCCGCACGGGATCGTCAGGCGGCCGCGGCCGCTGCAAATCCTGCCGCCAAATAAGCTGTCTGTTTTGACGCGTTTTCGTGACCCGATCCGGCCGCCACCCCCGGAAGTCCGGGGCAGGCCTTCGCTTGAAATCGCTATAGTCTCTGGCGCTGCGGGGCACCCGTGCTAAAAGAGCCTTAATTCAACCGCATCACGGTCCGGCACTCAGGATCCTGCGCCTGAATTCGCTCTAAATCGTTGATTGAGCGCGAGTTTTGGACGAGGCCGAATTCGGCTTCGAAAACCGCAGATTCTACCGATTCTGTCCCGCTGGTCGTCGGAGCAAGGGTCCCATGGAAGATTTCTACCGCATCCGCCGTCTGCCGCCTTACGTGTTCGAACAGGTCAACCGGGCCAAGGCGGCCGCGCGGAACGCGGGTGCCGACATCATCGACCTCGGCATGGGCAACCCGGATTTGCCGACGCCGGCCCATGTGATCGAGAAGCTGAAGGATACGCTGGGCAAGCCGCGGACCGACCGTTATTCGGCCTCGCGCGGCATCACCGGGCTGCGCAAGGCGCAGGCCGCCTATTACGCGCGCCGGTTCGACGTGAAACTCAATCCGGAAACCCAGGTCGTAGCGACCCTGGGCTCCAAGGAAGGCTTCGCCAATGTGGCGCAGGCGATCACCGCACCCGGCGACGTCGTGCTGTGCCCCAATCCGAGCTATCCCATTCACGCCTTCGGCTTCCTGATGGCGGGCGGCGTGATCCGCTCGGTGCCGTCGGAGCCGACGCCGCAATTCTTCGAAGCGGTGGAGCGCGCGATCATCCATTCGATCCCGAAGCCGATCGCGCTGATCGTCTGCTATCCCTCCAATCCGACCGCCTATGTCGCCGACCTCGATTTCTACAAGGATCTGGTGGCGTTCGCGAAGAAGCACGAGATCTTCATCCTGTCGGATCTGGCCTATGCCGAAGTCTATTTCGACGACAAGAACCCGCCGCCCTCGGTGTTGCAGGTTCCCGGCGCGATCGACGTCACAGTCGAATTCACCTCGATGTCGAAGACGTTTTCGATGGCGGGCTGGCGCATGGGCTTTGCCGTCGGCAATGAGCGCATCATCGCCGCGCTGGCGCGGGTGAAATCCTATCTCGACTACGGCGCGTTCACGCCGGTCCAGGTCGCGGCCACCGCGGCCTTGAACGGACCGGATGATTGCATTCGCGAGATGCGCGACACCTACCGCAAGCGCCGCGACGCGCTGGTGGAAAGTTTTGGCCGCGCGGGATGGGATATTCCGCCGCCAGCCGCCTCGATGTTCGCCTGGGCGCCGCTGCCGAAGGCCTTTGAGGGCGTCGGCAGCATGCAGTTCGCCACCCTGATGGTGGAAAAATCGGGCGTGGTGGTGTCGCCGGGCGTCGCCTTCGGCGAGCACGGCGAGGGCTATGTCCGCATCGCCATGGTGGAAAACGAGCAGCGTATTCGCCAGGCCGCGCGCGGCGTACGGCGCTTCCTTGAAAGCGGCATTGAAACGTTGCACAACGTGGTTCCTCTCGCCAACCGGCGGTAGGCATGATCCCGAAAAGCGGACTTCCGGTTTTCGGAACCAGATCATGCTTGGTTAGCTCTCTTCGGCAGGTTTTTTGGTCATGGTCGCACCCCTGAAAGTGGGCATCGCGGGGCTCGGCACTGTTGGCGCCGAAGTCGTCCGCCTCATCGAAGCGCAGGCGCGGACCTTGTCGGCGCGCAGTGGACGCGGCGTGCGCGTCGTCGCCGTCACCGCGCGCTCCAAGGTGAAGAAGCGCAAGCTCGATCTGCGCGGCATCGAATGGGTCAAAAGCCCGCTTGCGCTGGCCAATCACCCCGGCATCGATTGCTTCGTCGAACTGATGGGCGGTTCCGGCGATCCGGCGCTGTCGGCGATCGAAGCCGCGCTCAAATCAGGCAAGTCGGTGGTAACCGCCAACAAGGCGCTGATCGCCAAGCACGGCGTGCGGCTGGCCAAGGCCGCCGAGAAGCATGGCGGCGCGCTGAACTACGAGGCGGCGGTGGGGGCTGCGATCCCGGTCATCAAGACCCTGCGCGAGGGGCTGGCCGGCACGTCAGTCAATCGCGTCTACGGCATCCTCAACGGCACCTGCAATTACATCCTGACCCGGATGGAGCAGGACGGCCTGTCGTTCGCCGAATGCCTGAAAGACGCGCAGCGGCTCGGCTATGCCGAGGCCAATCCGTCGTTCGACGTCGACGGCCACGACACCGCCCAAAAGCTTGCGATCCTGGCCAGCCTCGCGTTCGGCACGAAGGTTGCACAGAGCGCGGTGTACGTCGAAGGAATCTCGTCGATCGCGCCGGAAGATCTGCGCGCCGCTGAGGAACTCGGCTATCGGGTCAAATTGCTTGGGGTCGCGGTGCGGACGGCGAAAGGTATCGAACAGCGCGTGCACCCGACCATGGTGCCGAAATCCTCCTCGATTGCGCAAGTGATGGGCGTCACCAATGCCGTCACCATCGACGGCGAGGGCATTCCGCCGATCACGCTGGTCGGCCCGGGCGCCGGAGGTGCGGCCACCGCGTCCGCCGTCGTTGCCGACATCGCCGATGTGGCGCGCGGCATTCGCGCCAAGCCGTTCGGACGCCCGGTTGAGCGCCTGCGCGCGACCACAAAAGCGCCGATGGAACGCCATGAGGGCGGCTATTATATCCGCCTGATGGCGCGCGACCTCGCTGGAACCGCTGCCACCATCGCGACCCGTCTGGCGGAACAGAAGATATCGCTGGAATCGATCGTACAGCGTCATCCCGACGGCGTTGACGCCAACGGGTCAACCAAGAAAACGTCACCGGTTCCTGTTATTCTGATTACCTATGCAACGTCGGAAGATGCGGTCTATCGTGCGCTGGAAGCGGTGCAGCGCGACAAGGTGATCAGCGGCCGGCCGCAGGTGATACGGATTGAGAAGAACTAGCGCGATTCCCATGATCGCGCGTACGCGCGATCCACGGATTGTGCGCCACAAAGAAACGAACAGGCGGACCGTATGGTCCGTTGTGAAGACTCAAAGGAGTGCTTGTTATGTCGACCCATATTTCCGTTCCGCCGCAACTGTTGCTCGAGCGCATTCTCACGCTTGAAATTGTGCGGGTAACGGAACGCGCTGCGGTTTCGGCCGCGCGTTTGCGCGGCCACGGCCAGGAAAAGGCGGCCGACCAGGCTGCGGTCGACGCGATGCGGCGCGAGCTCAACAAGCTGCCAATCGAAGGCACCATCGTGATCGGCGAGGGCGAGCGCGACGAGGCGCCGATGCTGTTCATCGGCGAGAAGGTCGGCCTCAACGCCGGCCCGCAGGTCGATATCGCCGTCGATCCGCTCGAAGGCACGACGCTGTGCGCCAAGAACATGCCGGGCGCGATCGCGACCATGGCGATGGCCGATGGCGGCACGCTGCTGCACGCGCCCGACGTCTACATGCAAAAGCTCGCGGTCGGTCCCGGTTACGCCAAGGGCGTGGTCGAACTCGACGCTTCGCCCGCCGACAATGTGCGCCGGCTCGCCAAAGCAAAAGGCGTCGATCCCGCAGCGATCACCGTGCTGGTGCTCGATCGTCCGCGCCACGCCGACATCATTGCCGGCGTTCGCAGCACGGGCGCCGCGGTTCGCCTGATCACCGACGGCGACGTCGCCGGCGTGATCCATTGCGCCGACCCTGACAATACCGGCGTCGACATGTATATCGGCACCGGCGGTGCGCCCGAGGGCGTGCTGGCGGCGGCCGCGTTGCGCTGCATCGGCGGCCAGATGCAGTGCCGCCTGATCCTCGACTCCGAGGAAAAGCGCGAGCGCGCCCACAAGATGGGCGTCACCGATCCCAAGATGATTTACGGCATCGAGGACATGGCGCGGGGCGACTGCCTGTTCGCGGCGACCGGCGTTACCACCGGTTCCCTGCTGTCCGGCGTCAAGTTCCGCAAGGACGTCATCGAAACCGAAACCGTCGTGATGCGTTCGGTCACTGGTACTGTCCGCTACATCAAGGCCGAGCACCGGCAACTGGATAAGTTCCACCTCGATTAGAGCCTCGGATTAGAGTCCTGGCTCTGATTGAAATCAGAGCCAACGCTCTAATCTCCTTGATTGTTCTGACGCGTTTTCTTGACGCGAGTCGGTACCCACTTCGCTTGAAAACGCTTTGTGAGGAACATGAAAATGGCTGGAGAAATCATCATCCGGCCGATCGGCGAAGACGAACGCGCGGCGTGGAATCCGCTGTGGGACAGCTATCTTGCCTTCTACAAGACGGCGCTGACGCAGGACGTCAGCGATCTTGCCTGGTCGCGGTTTCATGATCCGGACGAGACGATGTTTGCGCTCGGCGGCTATGTCGATGGCCGGCTCGCCGGGTTCGCGCATTACCTGTTCCATCGCTCGACCTGGGCGCCGAAGCGATACTGTTATCTCGAAGATCTGTACGTCGCGGATGACGTGCGCCGCCATGGGCTGGGGCGTGCGCTGATCGAGGCGGTGTATCAAAAGGCCGAGGCGGCGGGGGCAAGCCGGGTCTATTGGCTGACGCAATCGAGCAACGCGCAGGCGCGTGCGCTCTACGACAAGGTTGCCGACAATCTCGGATTCATCCAATACCGAAAGGTGATTTAGTCTCTGTCATTCCGGGGCGATGCAAAGCATCGAACTAAGATACGCAATTGCGCATCTGAGAATCTCGAGATTTCGGGTCTGGTCCTTCGGACCATCCCGGAATGACAACAACAACAACAAAAAACAGGGAGCAAGCATGTCCGATATTTCCGCCGTCAAGGCCCTGGTGTTCGATGTGTTCGGCACCGTCGTCGACTGGCGCACCAGCCTGATCGCGGATTTTACAAAGTGGGCCGAGAAGCGCGGCATCAAGGCGGATTGGACCGCGCTCGTTGACGGCTGGCGCGCGGTCTATTCGGCCTCGATGGATGAAGTGAGAAAACATCCCGAACGCGGCTACATGATCCTCGACACGCTGCACCGGCAATCGCTGGAAAAGCTGGTCGCGCAGCTCGGGATTTCCGGGCTCGATGATGCCGATTTGCATTACCTCACCCTGGGCTGGCACCGCCTGCATCCCTGGCCCGACAGCGTCGCCGGCCTGACGCGGCTGAAGACAAAATACATCATCTCGCCGCTCTCCAACGGCAATGTTGCGCTATTGACCAACATGGCAAAGTTCGCCGGCCTGCCGTGGGACCTGATCATGTCGGCCGAACTGTTCGAGCATTACAAGCCCGATCCCGAAACCTATCTCGGCGCGGCAAAGTTGCTTTGCCTGCCGCCGGAGCAGGTGATGATGGTCGCCGCGCATAACCAGGATTTGAAAGCCGCGCAGAAGTACGGTTTGAAGACCGCCTTCGTCGCGCGCCCGACCGAATACGGCCCCCTGCAGAAATACGATTTCGAAGCCAAGGGCGACTGGGACATCGTCGCCAGGGATTTTGGCGGCATTGCCGACCGGATGGGGTGTTAGGGCACTAGCGATAGTCGGCGCTACGCCTCGCTCAGTATCACCCCGTACCAGCCAAGCCCGCGATACGTCTCGTACCCCGGCGTCGCGTGAAACGCGACCAGCGTGCCGGCGTGGTCCTGGTAGAAACCGCTGCGCCGTCCATCCAGTGAAAGCTGCACGCGCTCGGTGAGGATGCCCTGGCCGTCGGAGGCCGCGATGACGCGGAATTGCGAATCGACCAGCAGCACGCGGGCCTTGTCGGCGGCGCCGACGCGCACGCCCTGGACGATGGCGCGGGCCTGCGCTTCCCAATCGAAATGGATCGCCAGAATGCCGGTCGCGGCGGCGTTCGCCTTGCCACCGGCGCGCACGCTCGCGCAATAGGTGGCGACCTGGGCATGGCCGAGTAGGGGCTGGGATTCAACGTCGCCCGCGACATAGTCGTCGCCCGAGCGTAAAGCCCGCGCGTCGCGAAACCATTTGGTCGACGCCACGTTCTGGCCGACGACGCCATAGCGATCCGCCCGGCCGTTGGCCAGCACGTTGCCGTCGAGATCGCAGAGCCACAGATCCAGGTACACGGTGTAGGCGCCAAGAATCACCGCGAGGCGCTCCGACACATGCGCGACGGCTGCGGCATCGGGCGAGGCGGCGCAGTCGACGATGGCTGAATCGGTGGCCCACCAGCGCACGTCGCAGGTGCGCTCATAGAGGTTGCGGTCGATCAGCTCGATGGCGTTCAGCGACAGATCCACCATGCGCTCGCCGCGCGACCGGTCGCTCATCCGCGCGATCGAGTTCATCAAATTGCCAGTGCGGTTGGTGAGCTGGCTTTCCAGCTCGCGGGCAATGGTTTCGACCTGCTGGCCGACGTTGCGGACTTCCTGCGCGACCACGGCAAAACCGGCGCCCTGCGCGCCGGCGCGCGAGCTTTCGATCAGCGCGTTCAGCGCCAGCATTTTCATCTGGTTGGTGATCTTCTGGATCGATTTGGTCTTGTCGCAGGCAACCTGGTTGACCTCGGCGGTGAGCCGGGAGATCAGCGCGGAGATGTCGGATTCATCCTCGTCGGTCGCTGAATGGGCCGCGGTTTTGGCGGTCGACCTAGCAAGCGCGACGGACATCTGGAACTTCCTCTGCCTTCGCCCCCTCGATCGATCTCCTGCAGAGCGAATCGGGATTTAGGTGGGCGCACGTTCCATCCGTTGTCGCGAATCTTGCCTAATAGCGGGTTTAAATTCCGCTTTGGCTTGCGTAGTTGTACGGAGGCAGGTTGCACGTTGTTTGTGCAGGTCATTTTTTAGGCAGCGGCGGGGCGCCGCAGCCCAACGACGCCAACCCCGACGGGTGAGGTCGGGGGGCGCCGGCGCTGGCTCAGTAGGTCTTCTTCGGGACCGAGGGCGGGGAAAAGGGGTTGAAGGGCAGGGTGCCGTTGCCCAACTTGCCGCCGGTCACCGCGTCCAGTTCTTTTGCCGTCAGTTCGATCGACTTTTCGTTCGCGCGTTCCATGTTGCTTCTCCTGTTGCTGTCCCGGTGCAACATTGCATCGGTCTGATCAGGACAATGACGGATCGGCGAAGGCGGCGCTGTTCCCTGGGTGACACGCGGATTGCAACAGGAGGCAGGGCGGATTGGAGCCGACTTGTCCGACGCCGCTCGCAGAAGGCGCAATCCGCGCTGCGTGCTACTTCGACGAAAGCCCAATAGTGTCGAAGCTATCTTCCGGCGGATGTTACGGTAAACTTTCGCCGGAAAAACCCGCGCCCGCTGGGCAAGAAAGGGTGGTCAATAATGCCAGATCCCGTCGCGTTGTTCGCCACCGTCGTTCTGCTGTTTCCGATGGGTTATTTCCTGCTGGCGGCGCCGGCCTTTCTGCTGGTGTCACTCGACATCCCGCCGGTCACCCAGCTGTTGCGCGGCATGTTCAGTTCCTATTTCCTGATGGTGGCCATTGCCGGCGCCGTCGGGACCGTCGCCGTTGCCCTGACGGGCCGGCTGTTTGTCGCCCTTGCCATTGCCTTGATCGCGGCCTTCGCGGTCTGGACGCGCAGCTGGTTTCTGCAGCGGTGGGATGCGCAGCTTCGTGCCAGAGATGCCGGCGACGCCGGTGCGGTGCGCCGGCTGCGGCGGCTGCATTGGGGCGGCATGCTGTGCAATGCGGTAGAACTCGCCGTTATCTTGATCAGCATTCCCTACGTCGTCGTTACGCCGGCCTGATCAGGGCCGCAGGGCGGTTCCGCCGTTACATCACCCAACAAGGTTACGTAGAAGTCCGGAGAGAAGCCGGCTTCGCGGCAATCTCCCGTTAGGGAGGTTTGCGTACAGTTGCGCGTTATTGATTGCATTGCTCGGAATGATTGTACGCCGTTACCTTCGCTGAACCGGAAAGACCGCAGTGTCGGCTTTCACAGGTGGCACCATGCTTGTTCATTTCGTTACGGATGAACCCACGAAGATTCCAGCCATCCGCGCGATGCTGGAACCGCAATATGACGTTCAATCCCAACTGCTGGGGACCGGCAACGCGAAGATCAGCTCAGGCGGCGTATTGATGATTGACGCCGATCTGCGCAAGCCAGTTCCTGTCGAACAGATCAAGCGCGTCCTGCAGGACCTGCGTTGCGCTTCTGAAAAGCTGTTTGTCGTTCAGAACCATCTGCACCACATGGTGGCTCAGGCGTATGCACTTGGCGCGACAGCCGTGGTGTCGCGTCCAAAGGAAATCATATCGAAACTGCAGCAAATCGACGTCGCCCAGAGGGCGGCGCAGGCCGGCATTGCCGTCGCATCAACCGAGATCACCGATGGTGCGGCAGCCTTCGCATCCATGTTTTCGGCGATACGGGAAGGCAAACCGCTGACGCTTTCGAGTGCCGAGGACGCCACATCGGAGATCATCAACGGTATCGAGCAAAACGGACTTGGCGTCTGGCTTGACGACGTGCGCCGCTATCACCAGGGCACGTTCCAGCATTGTCTGCTGGTGACGGGAGTGGCGGTCGGCTTCGCCCTGAGCATCAAGTTCTCCAATGCCGACGTAAAGCGGCTCGGATTGGCCGCCACGCTGCACGATGTCGGCAAGGCACGCATTCCCCTGGCTATTCTCGACAAGCCCGGACGCCTTGACCCGGGCGAAGAAGAGATCATGAAACGCCATCCGATTATCGGATACGAACTATTGAAGGCTCTGCCGGGAATTAGCCCGGAGACCCTTGATGGCGTGAGGCACCACCACGAGTTTCTGGACGGCTCCGGTTATCCCGATGGGCTGACGGCGCCGGAGATTTCCGACCTCGTACGCTTGCTGACGATATCCGACATTTTCGCCGCGCTCATCGAGTCGCGGCCGTACCGACCGCCATTGTCCCGGCAGGATGCCTACAAGATCCTGTGCGCCATGGATGGAAAGCTGGAACGGTCGCTCGTGAAGGCGTTTCAGAACGTGGCGCTAACGGCATGATCCAGAACTGCGAAATGAGGTTTGCGCCGTTCCCTGCAATTTCGGCCCGGACGATTTATATGGAGCTAGACTAGCCATGGTTGCCGCAGCATCGCCGGATTCAATCGCGGAACTGACCGGCGCCGCAAAGGATCAGTCGGCTCAGCGGGATGCCCGAATTCTGAAGCAGGTGGCGGCCCTGTTCTTGTCCAACGTCGATCGCCTCCGTGAATCCCAGATAGCTGCGTTCGATGGCGTCCTTGTGCCCCTGATCGGGCGGATCGAGCCAGCAACGCTGGTCCATCTGAGCGAAGCCCTGTCCACGACGGATCTCGCGCCATGCGAGACCATCCGCAAGCTCGCGTTTCACGATGACCCCTTGGTGGCCGCGCCCGTTCTGCGAAACTCCAATCGTCTGTCGGAAGCGGACCTTGTTGAAATCGTCAAGACCGGCAGCCAGCAGCATTTGTTGGCAATCTCCGGCAGAAATACTCTCAGCGAAACGCTGACCGATGCGCTGATGAGGCTTGGCGACGTCAACGTCTCCAACGCACTCGCCCGAAATGCGGGAGCACGGTTCTCCGAATGCGGTTACGCGACGCTTGTCGGAAGGGCGGAGCGTGACGAAAGCCTCGCCGAAAAGCTCGGCCTCCGCCTGGACATTCCTGCGAATTTGCTGCGCGAGCTGCTGACAAAGGCGACCGACATCGTGCGGGCGCGATTTTTGACGGCACCGCGACCGGCTGTGCAGGCGCGTGGGACGAACGCCAAGCAGATCAGCGCCGCTCCGCGAAAGAAGATTGACTACACCCAGGCGCAGAGCGAGGTCCTTGCGCTCAATCGTTCCGGCAAGCTCAACGATTCAACGGTGAACCGCTTTGCGGTCAGGAGCGAGTACACCCATGTGGTGGCAGCACTCTCATTGTTGTCCGAGGTGAAGATCGAGGCAATTGAGCCGCTGATCGAACCGGAGCGGTTGTATGGACTGATCGTGGCGTGCAGAGCCAGCAGGTTAAGCTGGTCGACAATGACGATGATCATCCGCAACCGGCCCGGTTGCGCGCCGCCGACGCAACGGGAGCTCGATCAGGCTCACGAGGTATTTGACACCTTGTTGCTGTCTGTGGCGCAATGGACGGCGCGGTTCGGAGCTGATCGAATGGCGGCGAAAAAGATTGATTGTGCGGCTGCGGCGCGGCGGTAGAAATCTGCGCTGACGTCAGGAGACGTCGAATGCCCACTCCAGAACTGCATTTTGGGCGTGGAGCAGAAAGGCTTTGGCTTCAACAACGCGACATGCCCGATGCGTCATCGCGTCGGCGGACACTTCCTTGCCACGGGATACCGGAGGGCAGGGCACGAAGTCGGCCTCCGGGTGCAGCCTGTCCAGCAGAGTGGGTGTGACCTGATAATCAAGTAACGCATCGGGTTCAGCATCGGCTGCCCAGCAATCGGTGACGACAAGGTCGGCATCGACAAGTTCGTTCATATCGACGCTGGTACGAAAGCGCGGCGTGGAAGCCGCAGCATCCTGGTCGAGCCACTTGTCGGGATGGACCTGGACCACGTTGATTGGAAGGACCGCCGCAGCCTCGATCCACGATCCCAGAATGTTGGATTTCGGAGCGACAACCCCGACCTTGATCCCCTCGATGCGGCCGTGCCGGTGGAGGTGAAAGGCCAGATCGCCGAGCGTTTCGCAGGGATGGTTTTGCCGGGTGCGGGCGTTGATGACAGGTGCGCGCGCCGAATGTGCAAGGGATCGCATGACGGCCAGATCCGGCGCACGGGTTACAATTCCGTCGAACCAATTGTCGAGATAGGCGGCGAGATCAGGCAAATCCTCCCGCGTATCCCACCGCAATGGCGCATGGATGCAAATGCCGCCCATGGCCTGGATGCCGAGGTCAAAAGCCGTCGTGTTCCTCCAGCCGGAGTCGTTCACCACGAGCACGATTCGACGGCCGGCCAGGCTTTGGACCATGCGTCGCTGGCGCCAGAGCGCCGCCAGGTCCTGGGCGCGCTCGATGATCGCTATCGCGTCGGAGGCATTCAGATCGCTTATCGCCAGAAGGTCCCGAATTTTCTCGCTCATTGTTCTCTGCTTTTGGATTTCAATTACGCGCGTCCCATCCAGACCGTGCGCCCGGCGCGGGCCTCGGGGATATCAAGTTCGACAAAGCCAAGGCGATGCCAGAAGCCGATGGCGCGCACGTTTTCTTTGTTTACGCCAACATGCAGGGGGCCGATCCCGCGTCCCTGAACGCGCGGCAACAGATTCATATGAAGATGGGAAGGATAGGATTGGACGACGGCAGCCGGTATCGGCTTCGGATGGTGGATCATGAAGATGCGCCGTTGATCGTGGGACCATCCGGCCATGTGCGCCTGATCCGGCGCGGGATATTGCCGGCGCAGCTGCGGCCACCACTCCCGTTCGAGCCGTCTCTCCCAGATGGAAGTATCGGCGGCGCCGACGACGAATCCCGCCACACCGGCATCGTCCTCCGCCACGAGGCAAATATCCGGTTGCAGGCTTGCATAGGGGACGGAGTAGATGTGACCCATCAGCTTCCGGTCACGGTAGAGCGAGGATGCATCGCCGCCCGCCAAACCTGTCGCAAGCGAAATCGCATAGAGCGCATCGATGTCGCGCGGTTGAAGCGGGCGAACGTTCACCATTCGAGAAAGTGGTCCGGTTAGCTCTGCCTCTCTATAATGGCCACGTCCATCTGCCGCAAACGAAACCGACCCTGCGCGCTCGCTATTGTGTCTCCAGTTTGATTGGTAGCAAGCGTAGCCCGGATGAGCGAAGCGATATCCGGGGCTCTTGCCGTGATCCCCGCATATCGCTTTGCTCATGCGGGCTACGGACTGGCTATTGCGTCTCCAGCGTAAAGCCGATCTTGAGGGCCACCTGATAGTGAGCAATCTTGCCGTCCTTGATGTGCCCTCGGGTTTCGATGACTTCAAACCAATCCATGTTCCTGACTGTCTTGCTGGCCAGTTCGACGGCCGTGCTGATTGCATCCTCAATGCTGGTTGGGGAAGAGCCGACGATTTCAAGAATTTTGTAAACGTGATTTTTCATTTTAATCCTCCAGATCAGTTGCGGCCTGATGCATGCTTTGGCCTCGACCGTGGACGCCAAACGACGAGGGACTTCCAGACGAACTCCTGGTTGTGATTTCGCAACAATAACCAGATGCTACTGACGTGGTTCCTGATGAGGCAGGCCGCAAGAAACGCGACGCCTTCGGGATGATCAAGCGGCAGCAATTCGGTTGCGCGCAAACGCCAATTTGTTGAACGGGATCAACGTGATTTGGGCTGTCCAGATATCCTCGAAAAAATATTTCGCTTTCGCCGTCGGGCAAATCAGGGGCACATCTTTGGCCATCCCGTCCTGCTCAGAGGGGCGTTGGCCATCGTCACGAACGTTGGGCGGGTTGCGGTGGACGCCGATGTTGCGCTTGACGCGCGCGACAAAGGCGTACGGTAAAGACGCGTGGTCCTGACGCCCCGTATGCTGGCGTCAAGCTCGTGAAGAGGCTCGCGCCTCTCACGGGCGACGGTGACAACGAGCACGGCCCGACCGGGGAGATCGCGTTATAAGCCGTAAAGCCATTGCGCAGGGAATGTCGGATTGCCTCCGCTGCCCTGTATGCTCGTGTGCGCACTTCCTTGTGCACGTTGCACACGAGACCGCGGGTGCAGCGCGCATCCGGCATTCCCTGCGCCCTCTAAATTGAGAGGGCGAGAATTTCCCGCAAACCTCGGGCGATCAGCGCCGCGAGCAGTTGACGCACGTCTGCTTTGCTTTGACATTGAATCCGGAACTGCGCAGATATGGCGGGCTGACCCAGGCCCGCTAGACCGAAAGCCCCATGACGCCTCCCGTAACCGCTTTGCCCGTTGAATTGCCGCCGGCGTTTCTCGGCGTGTCGCAATCGGCGACGGGCAAATTGTGGCGCGACCGGCTCGATGCGAGGGGGGCGGCGAAGGCGCTGGCGATCGTGCAGCGCTACCAGCTGCCGGAGATGCTGGCGCGGGTGATCGCGGGCCGCGATGTCGAGATCGACGCGGTCGAGGATTTCCTCGATCCGACCATCCGCAAATTGATGCCCGACCCCCACACCGTGACGCAGATGGAAACCGCGGCCAAGCGCATTGCGGACGCGGCCACGCGCGGCGAGAAGGTCGCGATCTTCGGCGATTACGACGTCGACGGCGCGACCTCCGCAGCGCTGCTGACCTGGCATTTGCGCCATTGCGGGCTCGATCCCTTGATCCATATTCCCGACCGCATTTTTGAAGGCTACGGGCCCAATGTGGAGGCCGTGCGCGCACTTGCGGGCAAGGGCGCGACATTGCTGGTGACGGTCGATTGCGGCACCACCAGCATCGAGCCGCTGGCGGAAGCGCGAAAGCTCGGGATGTCCGTCGTCGTCATCGATCACCACCAGACCGGCGACGAACTGCCCGAGGTCGACGCGCTGGTGAATCCGAACCGCGCCGATGATCTCTCGGGCCTCGGATATCTCGCCGCCGTCGGGCTTGTGCTGGTGACGCTGGTCGCTGTTAACAGGGAGTTGCGCGGCCGCGGCTTCTGGAACAGCGAACGGCCGGAGCCGGATCTTTTGGGCATGCTGCACCACGTGGCGCTCGGCACCGTGGCCGATGTCGCACCCTTGACCGGGCTCAACCGTGCGTTCGTCGCCAAGGGCCTGATTGCGATGCGCCGCCGCGACCATGTCGGGCATACCGCCCTGATGGATGTGTCGCGGCTCAATGGCCCGCCCGAGGCCTGGCATCTCGGCTTCATGCTGGGGCCGCGCATCAATGCCGGCGGCCGCATCGGGCGCGCCGATTTGGGCGTGCGGCTGTTGCTGGAAGGCGATATCTCCGAAGCCGCGCGGATCGCCGCCGAACTCGATCGGCTGAACTCCGAGCGCCGCATCATCGAGCAGGCGGCGGAAGCGCAGGCCGAAGCCGAGGCGCTGGCTTCGCTCGGGCTTGAGGACAAGGGGTCGGTCATCGTCACGGCCTCCGAAGGCTGGCATCCCGGCGTCGTCGGCCTCGTCGCCTCGCGGTTGAAGGAGAAATTCGCGCGGCCGGCGTTTGCGATCGCGCTGGAGCCGGGCGGCATCGGCACCGGTTCGGGCCGCTCGATCTCGGGCGTCGATCTCGGCAAGGCGGTGCGGCAGGCGGTGAAGGAAAAACTGCTGATGAAAGGCGGCGGCCACGCCATGGCCGCGGGCGTGACGCTGCGCAAGGAAAAGCTCGCGGAGTTTCGCGCCTATATGGAAAGCGCGCTCGCCGAAGACGTCGCCAGCTCCCGTCACGAAAACGAGCTCTTCATCGACGGCGCGGTGAGCGCCCGCAGCGTGACACCGGAATTCGCAGGCATCCTGAACCGCGCCGGGCCGTTCGGCGCCGGCAATCCGGAGCCTGTGATCGCGCTGCCGTCGCATCAACTGGTCTATGCCGACGAAGTGGGGCAAGCGCATCTGCGCGTGCGCTTCAAGTCCGGCGACGGCGTCATCGTCAACGGCATCGCGTTCCGGTCCGTCGGGCAAAAGCTCGGCCACGCACTGACGCAAAACCGCGGCCAGCCGCTGCATGTCGCAGGATCGCTCGCGGTCGATCGCTATCAGGGCACCGAACGCGTGCAATTGCGCGTGATCGATGTCGCCGTGCCGGATCAGGGGCCGGCTGTGATCAGGTAAGTTCATCCACCCGACGACAAAACCAACAACCAAAAATGGGAGCAGAAATGGCAGGACAGGTTCAGGGAAAAGTCGCGCTCGTGACCGGCGGCGCATCCGGCATTGGTGCAGCATGCGCTGAATTGCTGGCGCGCGAAGGCGCGTCGGTAGTGGTCACCGATGTCGATGAGCTCAGGGGCCCGGAAGTTGTCGCTGCCATCAAGAAAGCGGGCAACGAGGCTGTCTTCCTGCATCAGGACGTCACCAGTGAGCCTCGCTGGATCGAAGTCGTGGCCGAGACCGTGAAGCGCTACGGCCGGCTTGACGTGCTGGTTTCCAACGCGGGCATCGGCATCGGGGTGCCGTCAATCACCGAGATGTCGCTCGAGGACTGGCGGCGGCAGACCGCGATCAATCTCGACGGCGTGTTCCTGTCGGTGAAGCATTGCCTGCCGGCGATGCGCAAGACGCCCGGCTGATCGGTCATCATGATGTCGTCGCTGGCGGGCTTGCGCGGCTCGGCCAATCTGTCCGGCTATTGCGCGACGAAGGGCGGCGTCCGGCTGTTCGCGAAGGCCATCGCGATGGAGTGCGCAACCTTCGGCGACGGCATCCGGGTCAACTCGGTGCATCCGGGGATCATCGACACCCCGATCTGGGGCAAGATCCCCGCAGGCGCGGCCGCGAGCGGGCAGAATGCGCCGATCGATCCCGAGGAGCGCGCTAGGTTCTTCACGCCGCTGGCGCGCGCCGGCCATGCCATGGACATCGCGAAGGGCGTTTTATATCTCGCCTCCGATGCGTCGAGCTACGTGACCGGAACAGAGCTCGTCATCGACGGCGGCATGAACGCGGGTGGAGTGGTGCGGCCGGCACCGGCCGGCTAACCGCCTTGCCGCAGCCGCGCCAGCACCTTGAGTCCGCCATAGCCGTCGGCGGGCAGCAGGCCCATCTTGGTCTGGTAATCCCGGACCGCCTTCATGGTGTCATTCCCGACGCGGCCGTCGGTGCCGCCGGTGTCGAAGCCGGCTTTTGTCAGCCGCGTCTGCATCTCCTGCACCTCGGCCAGCGTCAGCGCGCGTTCGGAGCCCGGGAAGGGATAAATGAACGGCGGCGCGCCGAGAATGCGGTCGCCGAGATGGCAGATGGCAAGCGCATAGTTCATCGAGGGATTGTATCTGCGCACCGCATAGAAATTCGGCCCCAGCAGGAACGCCGGTCCGCCGGCGACCGGCACCCACAATTGCGCGGATGCGTTCGGTTGCGGGAACGGCTTGCCGTCGGCGCGCGTGACGCCGGCGCCGGCCCACGCCGCATAGGTGCGGTTGCCGCTGCCGGACGCGCCGCCGGCGCGGACTTCGTAACCCCAGTGTTCGCCGCGGTGATACTTGCCGCGATTGACCAGATAGCGCGCGCTCGAGCCCAGCGCGTCGTCCGGCCTGCCGAACGGCGAGACGCGGCCGTCCTTGTCGTAGTCCATGCCGACATTGAGCCAGACCTCCGGCATCCATTGGGTATGTCCCATCGCGCCGGCCCACGATCCCCGCATTTCCTCCGGCGTGCCCCAGCCGCGGTCGACGATTTTCAGCGCGTTGATCAGTTCGGTTTCCCAATAGGCGCGGCGGCGCGGCTCGTTCCAGGCCAGCGCTGCGAGTGAGGGAAAGATCGGGCGCATATGGTTCTGCTGCACCAAGGGATCGCCATAGGCGGATTCAACGCCCCACAGCGCCAGCAATGTGCCGCGCTCGACGCCAAAGTCCTGCTCGATCCGGGTGAACAGCGCCTCGTTCTTCCGCAGCGCTTCCTTGCCGGCGGTAATGCGCCAGTCCGAGGCGCGGCGATTAACGTATTGCCAGATCTGCTCGTGGAATTCCGGCTGCCTCTGCATCTGCCGGAACACGGACATGTCGGGCTCGATCCGGCCCATCACGCGACTCCAGGTCGCGTCCGATATGCCCTTCGCCAATGCGCGCGCGCGAAAATTATCGCGCCACTGGTCGAAGCCGGGCGGCGCCGCGGCCAACGCGGCAAGCGGATTGGCGAGCACAGCCGCGGCGCCGATACTGACTTGCAGCAGGGCGCGGCGGGTCGGCGATCTCAGAGAATCGAACGGTTCCATGGCGGCATTGTACGGGGCAGGGTGGGCTCACCAAAGCGCATTTGCGTGGCGCCGTCGTCGCAGCGACGGCGCGGAACCGCCATAGCTGCCCTAGGCTTGCTGAAAGTCCGCGGCAATCCGTGCGAGCCAACGCCGGACCGCCGCCAGCGCGGAGGCCGAGAGCCCGGCCGCCAGCCGCCGCTCCACCGCCTGGACGTGACGGCGGCATTTGTCGAGCAGGACCGTGCCGCGCCGGGTCAGTGTCCACTGCAGCACCCGGCCATGAATCGGGTGCGGGGTCTTCCGGATCGCGCCGTCGCGTTCCAAATTGCGGATGATGACGCCGACGGTTTGCGGGGTCAGCAGGGCGACCCGCGCAAGATCCGCGCCGGACAGGCCGGGATAGGCCCGCAGCATCGTCAGCACCACGAATTGCGGCGTGGTGACACCGAGTTCGGCGAGCGCCCGCTCCAGCGTCAGCCGGGTCGCGGCCTGGGCCTGCCGCAGCAAATAGGCGAGGTGGCCTTGCTCGCCGCGCTTGCCTTCGCCCGGCGGCGGCGGGCGGATCATCGCGAGCACGGGATCGGCGGCGGATTTTTTCCGGCGCCGGTGAGGGTTTTTGCGAGAGGATTTCCGGCGCGCAGGTTTTTTTGCGACGGTGGCCTTTTGGGATTTTTTCGGCTTTTTGGCCGCCGCCTTTTGCGGCCCGCGCGGTTTGGATTTTACCGAAGCTCTGATCTTGCGCGCCATATAAGGGCTCTTATAATAAATCAGTGTACTGATAACATAAGGCAATGAACATGTCACATGCCCGCAAGGAATATAAGGATTTCATGGCGCTGGCGCCCGAGGCCTACGAAGTCGTGCTGGCGCTCGGCAAGGTCGCAGCCGCGGCGGGCATCGACAAACAACTGCTCGAGCTGATCAAGCTGCGCGCCTCGCAGATCAACGGCTGCGCGTTTTGCGTGCAGTATCACATCCTGCAAAGCGAGGGCCTCGGCATGCCAGCCGACAAGCTCAACCTGGTCGTGGTGTGGCGCGAGGCGCCGCAATTCTCGCCCCGCGAACGCGCGGCTTTGGCGTGGACGGAAGCGTTGACGTTGCTCAGCGGCGGCGTCAGCGACGAGGTCTTTGCGCAGGCGAGCGCCGAATTCTCGGAAAAGGAACTGGCCTATCTCACCTCGGCGATTGCCTCGATCAACGTCTGGAACAGGTTCGGCGCCGCCTTCCGCTGGACCCCGCCGGCGCGGCAAAAGCCGGTCGGTGCCGCCGCGTCCTAGCGAACGGGCCATAGCGTTTTCAAGCGAAGTGGAAGTCCGGTTCGCGTGAAGAAAACGCGTCGAAACGAAAGTCTAGTTGTCGCCCTCGCCACCCTCCTGCGGGTCGGGCCGGATCACGTCTTGCGGCTGGGCGTGGGCGACAGCGGCCGGCGCGACAGGGTCGGTGCCGAGCTCGCGCCCGCGACCGCGCAGCAGGCGCTCATAGGCCGAGATCAACGTGGTGTACGGGTTGACCCAGATCCAGCCGTCCCGCGTGAACACCTGCACGTCGAAATGCAGGTGCAGCGAGGTGCCGTTGGGATAGTCGAGGTAATTCGAGGCCACGCCGATTTTTTCGCCCTCAGTGACCTGGCGGCCGTTGAGAACGCCGTCCGCGTCCAGGCTGGACGGATTCATGTGCATGTAGCGGAAGCGGATATGTTCGTTACGGGTGTTGACCTGCAGGGTCGCCGCCTGCTGTTTCAGCGAACGGATCAGGACGCCGTCACGAACCGCGACGACCGCCTGCTGTCTCGGATCGCAGCTGCCCGGGCTTTCGCTGTTTTGCGCCATGCACGCGCCGGGACGGATGTCCTGCCCCTGATGACCGAACCCGGCGGCGCATTGGCCAACCTCGAAACTGCGTGCCTCGCAGAAATTGTCCTGCCAGGGATATCCGCGTTCGTCGGGTTTGCGTTTGAAGGATTGTGAGCGGGCGAAGGCGGGCGCCTTTTCCAGCGGAAACCGGATCTGCGAATAGGCGGTGAGATCGACGCGGCCGCCGCGCTTGCGCGAGCCACTGTTGGCGACGATGTCGCCGCTCGGGCGATAGGTGAAGTCGGGCGAGGGCATAATCGGCCGCTCGGCAATCTCGGACGAAATATCCCGGCGCGGCGGCGACGGTTGGCCGCCGGCGATGCGCAGTGCCTTGAGGAAGCGTTCGGCGACCGGATAGGCCTCGCGGCAGGCCAGCCGCCGCGGGCGCGGCGTCGAGTCGAGGCACTGGATCGACACCACATAGGGCACGCCGAAGCGCGTGAAGGCGTAGCGCACATAGCCTTCGCGGATGAAGCGCCGCAGGTCCGGGAATTGCGCCGCCAGCGCCTTGACCGGCTCGCCCTTGCCGCCGAGAGGATCGGCGAGGTCGTAGGTCAGGATCGAGCCGGTGATCTGCACCTCGACTGGCTTGGCGTAAGTCCGCTGCGGCATGCCGTCGCCCGCACCCGGCTCGAACGAAAACATCGCGTCGTAGCCGGCGGCGCCGGCGTGGAACAGATCAGCGGGGCGGAAGTCGGCTTGGTAGCGCGATACCGAGATTGTGTCGGGCGCGCCGTTCTGGCGGGCACCGAGATAGCTTGCGGTGTCGAACGGCAGCAGCACCGGAACAGGACTGCGTCCGATCCCCGGGAAGACAAGCGAGGTGATCGCGTTCAGTTGCACCAGCGCCGGCATCGAGCGCGGGTCCCAGCGGGGCGCCCGCCGCTGGCTGGCAAAGGTGAAGGCGGACGCAACCGCGGGCTGGGTATTGATCTCGGAGCGGAACTGATCCAGCACCGCGCGCCATTCGACGCGGATGGCCGAAATCGAAGGCGTCCGGAACTCGTCGGCCCAAGCACCGATGGCGCAGGCGGGAAGCAAGCAAAAGGCTGCCAGCCAGCGCCTCAGCAAGCGGACTGCCTTGATACCCAATGCATCGCCCCCCGGCGCATGCCCCGATGTCTAACTCTGGCGCCTAGTCCTTGGCGCGCTCGACGTAGGAGCCGTCCTCGGTCATGACCACGATCCGCGTTCCCGTTCCGACGTGCGGCGGCACGTTGGTGCGTACGCCGTTGGAAAGGATAGCAGGTTTGTAGGACGACGACGCGGTCTGGCCCTTGGTGACCGGCTCGGTTTCGACAACTTCCAGCGTCGCGCGCTGCGGCATCTGGATCGCGACCGGAACCATGTCGTGCAGCGAGAGCTTCACCGACATGTTCTCCTGCAGGTAGGGCGCGGCCGAGCCGATGATTTCCTTGGACACCTGGACCTGGTCGTAGGTCTCGCCGTTCATGAAATGGAAGCCGTCGGCGTCTTCGTAGAGGTAGTTGAAGTTGTGATCCTCGATCGTCGCCTTCTCGACCTGGTCGGTGGTCTTGTAGCGTTCCGAAATCTTCACGCCGTCGCCGATCCGGCGCATTTCGATCTGGCTGACCGGAGTTCCCTTGCCGGGATGGATGTTCTCGGCGGTCAGAACCACATAGAGCTTGCCGTCTTGCTCGATGACGTTGCCCTTGCGAATTGAACTGGCGATGACTTTCAAAGCGGTTTTCCTGAATTTCTGGCCTCCGACCTGTCAGGACAATTGTGTCCCGCGGCCAATGAGGCGGTTTCGGGCTGCAACATACTGATTTGCCCTCCAGATACCAGCCTTTTGCGGCCCGTTCCGGCAGGTTGCCGTGGGTCCCGATCGCGGGCCTGCTTCCTGGTTATTTCCGCTTGGGACGAGGGGACGTGAAGGCCTGGGCGTTGTGCTCGGCAAAGGCGGCGGGCACCGTAAATGTCCCGGTTTTCAAGTCATAGGCGCACCACCAGTCCTCGATATAGGGCCGCGGCTTGTCTTCGCCCTGGGCGTCGAAGGAGAGGCTGATCACGACGTAGCGGCTATCGGGCCAATGCAGGCCCAACCCAGCGTAATTATCGTCCACTCCTTTGACGAGGGCGGCAAAGACGTGACTGAGCGAATCGCGGTCCTTGGGGTCGCGACGCAGCTTTTTGGCAGCCGGCGAGCCCCAGAAATAATCCCAGGCCATCTCGCTCAGCGGCTTCGGCGTGGCGGTGGAAAATTGAAATCCGTTCCGCCGGTACAGAAACAGCGTTTGGAAACCGGCACCGGTTTTCTGCATGCGTACCAGCCACTGGCTGTTCGGGGTAAAGCGAAAGCCTGCGGGGTAGCCCGCGAGATCGATGCCTTCGCCAGCATTCAGCAGCGAGGGGTGTCGACGCCCCTCGTCGAAGGTCCAGAACTGGAACAGAAAACCTTCATCGCCCTTGTCCGCGGCATATTGCTCAACCCGAATTTGCCTGTCGGGTGAGGTGAAAATGTCATCCGCATCCGTCTTCAGATTGAATCCAGGCCCGGGGCTGGTCGCGCTGGCAGGCGTTGGCGTGGTGACGACGAGCAACAGCATACCTGCCAGCAGAAGTCCTGTTCGTCGTAACCAACCGCCAGACATGTGCATTTCGTTCCATTTTGCTGCCCATTGGACTCGCCAATGGCGGCGAGGTTCAGGGCGCAACTTCAAGTTCGCGGCGCCGATCGCGCGAATGGACAAGACGTGCGTCTTTCGACATGACAGACGGACCGGACGCGGGGTATCCGCGGTGTTCCCGGCATGGCTGCTTTCCAGCGGAGAAACTTGAGTAGTGTCAATGGTATCCGGCGATATCCTGAACGTTTTCATCGGCTCGTACGCCGCTGCAGGCGCGCGCGCCGCTCGGGCCGGTTGCTGATGGTCGGGATCGACCAGCCATCGCCATGGTGGTCGCCGGCGCGGCACGCCGACCGGAAGCCGTTCCTGATGGCGCGGGCCGCGATCACGAAGGGCTTGCGGGCCTGGTTCGACGAGCAGGGATTCGCCGAGGCCGAGACGGGCATCCTGCAGGTCTCGCCTGGCAATGAGACGCATCTGCACGCGCCCCGGACCGAACTGACCGGTGGAGACGGAACCCGCGCGCCGCGCTATTTGCGGACTTCACCGGAGTTCGCGGCCAAGAAACTGCTGGCGGCGGGCGAAGATAAGATATTCGAGTTTGCACGCGTGTTCCGCGACCGCGAGCGCGGCGATCTTCATTTGCCCGAATTCACCATGCTGGAATGGTACCGCGCCAACGCGGCATATGACGCCATTATGGCCGACACGATTGTGGTCATCGCCCATGCGGCGCAGGCGACGGGCATCGGGCAATTCTCGTTTCGCGGCCGCATCACCGATCCCTTCACTGAACCTGAACTGCTAACGGTCGCGGCCGCGTTCGAGCGGTTCGCCGGGATCGATTTGCTGGCGACGGTGGCGAACGGCGATGGGGATCGTGGGGCACTCGCCGAGGCGGCAAAATCGCGGGTGCGGATTGCGGACGACGACACCTGGTCCGATATCTTCAGCAAGGTCCTGGTCGAGCATATCGAACCAAATCTCGGGCACGGGTGTTTGACGGTATTATTTGAGTATCCGGTGCCGGAAGCAGCGCTGGCGCGCGCGAAAGCGTCCGATCCGCGCGTGGCCGAGCGGTTTGAGATCTATGCTTGCGGCGTCGAGCTTGCGAACGGGTTTGGCGAATTGACCGATGCTGCCGAACAGCGCCGCCGTTTTGCGCAGGCGATGGACGAGAAAGCGCGGCGTTACGGTGAGCGCTATCCGCTCGACGAGGATTTTCTGCAGGCGGTCGCCGTGATGCCGCAAGCCAGCGGTGTCGCGCTCGGTTTTGACCGGCTGGTGATGCTGGCAAGCGGTGCGCTCAGGGTGGATCAGGTGGTATGGACACCACCGGCGGGAGAAGCATGAACAGGATCGATCCGAAATTGGCGGCGACGTTGCGGCAACCGGCGGAACTCGTCGATTGCGGGCTGGCGCCTGCGGCTGAACTGGCCGATCTCGAACAGGTGGCTGCACGCTACGCGATTGCGGTGACGCCGGATATCGCCGCGCTGATCGATACCGATGATCCAGACGACCCGATCGCGCGGCAGTTCGTTCCAAGCACGCTGGAACTGGTGCAGGAGGCCGGCGAGCGCGCCGATCCGATCGGCGATGACGCCCATTCACCTGTCGCCGGCATCGTTCATCGCTATCCGGATCGCGTGCTGTTCAAACTGGTTCACGTTTGCGCGGTGTATTGCCGCTTCTGTTTTCGCCGCGAGATGGTGGGACCCGGCAAGGCGACGGCGCTGTCGGACAACGCCTATCGCGACGCGCTCGACTATATCGGTGGTCACCCGGAGATCTGGGAAGTCATCCTGACCGGCGGCGATCCCCTGATGCTGTCGGCGCGACGGATGGCCGAGATCATGGCCGACATCGCCGCCATCGATCACGTCAAAATCATCCGCCTTCACACCCGCGTGCCGGTCGCGGCTCCCGCGCGCATCAGCGACGAGATGGTCGCGGCATTGAAGGTTGGTGGTGCCACCACCTGGGTCGCGGTTCACGCCAACCATCCGCGCGAGTTGACGGCGGAGGCCCGCGCCGCTTGCGCCCGGTTGGCCGATGCCGGCATCCCCCTGGTGAGCCAGTCGGTGCTGCTCCGCGGCGTCAATGACGATGCGGCGACGCTGGAAGCCCTGATGCGGTCCTTCGTCGAATGCCGGATCAAGCCGTATTACCTGCACCATGGCGATCTCGCGCCGGGCACCTCGCATCTGCGCACCACGATCGAGCGCGGACAGGAACTGATGCGCGGCTTGCGCGGACGCGTTTCCGGGCTATGTCAGCCCGATTACGTGCTCGATATTCCCGGCGGCCACGGCAAGGCGCCGATCGGTCCGCATTATTTGTCGCATCCAAATTCCGGGGAACGTGAACTATCCTCGGAAACGCGTTATCGTGTCGTCGATTATTGCGGTGACGTTCACCTCTATCCGCCGAAGCCGTGAACCGGCGATGACGGACGGGGATGAGAGAGGGCAGAAGCCGCCGGAAGACGAGAGCAGCCGCGCGATCGAAAACGCGGTAATGCTGGCTTTCTTCGCGGTGCTGGTAGCAGCCGGTATCTGGTTGCTCAGCACCATGGCCGATGTACGAAAGGCGCAGGATTGCGCGGCCCAGGGGCGTCGCAATTGTGGAACGATCGATGTTCCGGCGCGATAACCAGAAATGAGAACGGGAGAACCAAAATGCGAAAATTATTCCTGTCGGTGGCGCTTCTGGTTCTGACCGGTAGTCCGGACGTGTTCGCGCAAGGCTCAACGGTGCCGAAAAATTCGGACAAGCCGGTGATCCAGGCGCCAATCGGTCATCGCCAGCCACGCGCCAGCGACGTTCCCAGCGAGAAAAATTTGAACGATCCGAACGATCCGCTGAGCAAGGAAAATGCTCTCCTCGACAAAAAGATCAAGAGCATCTGCCGCGGCTGCTGAGGCGCGGCGCGCAAAGGCCGCCCCCACACACGATCAATCGGCTTGACCGGCCAGAGTCTGCTTCATCGGCTTGAGCAGACTCTGGCTGTAACGTTTTGGTTGACCAGGGATTCCTATGCCGACCGTTCGTTGAAGGGCTGGCGTGCCAATCTCCGTCTTGCCTCGACGGCCTCGGCCAGAACGTTGAGCGCCTGTACGGTGGTCTCCCAGTCGATGCAGCCGTCCGTGATGCTCTGACCATAGGTGAGCGGCTTGCCCGGCACGACATCCTGGCGGCCCGCGACGAGATTGCTCTCCATCATCACGCCGGTGATGCGTGTTTCACCAGCGGATATCTGCTGCGCGATGTCGGCCGCAACCAATGGCTGGTTCTCGGGCTTCTTGCTGCTGTTGGCATGGCTGGTGTCGATCATGATCCGCGGTGTCATGCCTGAACGGGTGAGTTCGGCCGAAGCGGCATCGACGCTGTCAGCGTCATAGTTCGGCTTGCTGCCGCCGCGCAGGATGATGTGGCAGTCGTCATTGCCGGTGGTGGCCGCGATCGCCGAACGTCCGCCCTTGGTGACCGCCATGAAATGGTGGGGATGCGACGCCGACTTCACGGCCTCGGCCGCGATGCGCACATTGCCGTCGGTTCCGTTCTTGAAGCCGACCGCGCAGGAAAGCCCGGACGCGAGCTCGCGATGGATCTGGCTTTCCGTGGTTCGCGCGCCGATCGCCGCCCACGCCACCAGGTCGGCGATGTATTGCGGCGTCGTCATGTCGAGGAATTCGGTGCCGGCCGGCAGACCAAGATTGTTCACCGCCGAAAGCACGTTGCGGGCGAGACGCAGACCCCTGTTGATGTCGAAGCTGCCGTCGAGGCCGGGATCGTTGATCAATCCCTTCCAGCCGACCGTCGTGCGCGGCTTCTCGAAATAGACGCGCATCACGATCTCGAGGCGGTCGGCCAGCCGCTCGCGCAGGGCGACGAGGCGTTCGGCGTATTCCACGGCAGCAGCGGGATCGTGCACCGAGCAGGGGCCGACAACGACCAGAAGCCGGTCATCGGTTCCGTTCAGGATCGCGTGGATGGCGTTGCGGGCCGCCATCACGATGCGCGTCGCGGTCAAAGTGCGCGGTATCTCGCGCATGACCTCTTGCGGCGTCGTCAGCTCTTTCAGTTCGCTTATTCGAAGATCGTCGGTGGTGCTCAACACGGCTCTGGCTCCTGTTTTGAAGAACCTGCCGGCCAATAAAAAAGCCGCCAGGATTTGGCGGCTGTTCGGACTTTTTGCTGCAATTATTTAGATTGCGCGTGATCCTCCCACCGCCAGCGAGCTGTCGAAGCTAAAATACCAATAGTTGCTGGCGGCGATCATGATCATGGCGGGCTCTATAGCTCACGCATCGGGACTTGTCATCCCCCAATCGGCGGGGGAATTGGCTCGCGCAGCGCCTGCCCGTGTCAGGCCTTGCGTGCGGCGAGCGCCATGCCGACCAGCGACGCGCCGCCAAGCACCAGGTTGATCCCGACCAGGAGACCGATCGCCCATTCCGCTGAACCTGGAAGACCGGCGATGATCAGGAACGAGATCAGGATGTCCATCAGTCCGGAGACCAGCAGCCAGGACCAGCGCCCGGACAATTCGCGGCGGTGCTCCAGCGCGTACATGATGGTGGTGACGCCTTCGATCAGAAAATAGGCACCCACGACGATGGTCAGCGTCAGCACGCCCTGCATCGGCCGCGCTAGCAGCACGAGGCCGGCAAGGACAGCCAGCGCTGCGGAAAACAATGACCACCAGAAGCCCGGCATCTGCCGGGCCCAGTAGGTGACGACCAGCCCGGCTACGCCGCTGATCAGGAACATCCAGCCGAGGAATATGGTCACCGCCAGGCTTGCCAGCGGCGGCACGATCATTGCGGCCAAGCCGAGCACCGCAAGCAGAATGCCTTCGAACAGGAAGGCTTTCCAATGCGCCTTCACGGCGGCGCCCATGTCGGACTGCAATTTGGCGATGTCCTTGGGAAGCATATCTTGGGGAAGGGTCATCACAGCTCTCCCGCTACGCACGGGCCGATACTAGAGCGTTTTCGAGCGAACAGGAATGGTTGGCGCAAGGAATTGGCGGGATGAAAACGCGTCCAATTTCAGCTGACGCGCTAACCAGCCTCGCTCGCCGACGAAAAGCCCTCCGACGTCGTGCGCATCCGGTTACGGCCAAAGACGTACACAGCCGTGGTTGCGACCAGCAGTGCGAGGCCGATCAGGATCGATGTGAAACCGATCGGGATCAGAACCAGCGAGGCGTTGCGTTCCGGGTTGATGAACCAGTGGTGCAGCGAGGTCAGCAGGAACGACACGCCCGCAAAGCCGGCACCGCCGCCCACGACCAGCAGCGCCCACATCCGCCGCAACTGGCTCAGCCGCTCGCGCGCAATCTCGGTGCGCGGCGCGTGATGGCGGCCGACGCGCCGCACCAGCCGCGCCGCAAATCCGATCGAGCTGAAGCCGATGATCAGGCTTGCCGTTCCCAGCAGCATCCGCGTGGTGGAGCCGAGATCAGGATGCTTTTGCAGAATCAGCAGCGGAAAATCGAACGCCGCATGCAATGCGACCGGCGCAAACAAGGCCAGCATCCAGCTCGATATGCGGGCGAGGTCGCGATTGTGCCTGTTGGCACCGAGCGCCGTGCCCGCACGTGCGATCGCGATATACGCGCCGGCGATAATGCCGAGCGCACCGTGGAACGGCACGGTAAGAACGCTGCGCAATGCCGCCAGCGATCGCCACATGTCGGCGTGCTGCACCAGGTAAGCGAGATTTTCGTAGGCTGCGAATCCGAGGCCCGCGGCTGCGCCGTAAACGACGGTGTCCATCGGATCGGCAAAGGTGCGGCGCTTCCATGACACCGCGATGATCACGATCACCTTGACGATCTCCTCGGGCGCGGCAACGCCGAACACCGAGCGGAGCCCCTGGGTCATCCAGGGATTTCCGGGGACCGCGAGAATCGCTGCAAACGGCGCCCGTGCGATTCCAAGCAGCGAAATACTGGCCGCGCCCAGCACGAATGCGATCCACACCTGCGCAGGCGGGCCGGGGCGCTCGTCAGCTGCGATGACCAGCCACAGCAAAAGCAACGCGGGCGCGATCGCGGCGACGCCGATGACAGTCGGGAGGGATTGAAGCAGGAGCATTTAGGGAACTTTGTTCGGATGTATCGAAAATGGCCGTAAATTCAGCGCTTTGCAAGGAAGGCAAACGCGACTTGTTGTCGCCAAAAGGCGAGGGGCGGGCTGGCTAATTGTCACGCTTCGAGGTGGGTTTCCCAGCAATTCGGGAGCGGGCAAGGGCGTTGATCGGGGGAACTTCGAGCCCGACTCTTTCCTCCTGACTGTGACCGCCGCGCCACAGCATTAGCTGCCTAAATCCTCTACAACGATTGCAGCAATATTGCCCAAGGGGGAATCAACATGAAGAAATTTGCACTTGGAATGCTTGCAGCTGTCGCGATGACTGGATCGGCTGTCGCGGCTGACATGGCTCCCCGTTACGCCAAGGCGCCGCCTCCGGCTCCGGTCGTGGTGTACAACTGGACCGGCTGCTACATCGGCGGCAACATCGGCGGCGGCTGGGCACGAACCTCGCAGGAACGCACCGAAATCATCGGCGTCGGACTGGTTGCTCCGCCAACCAATTACGGTTCAAGCGACGGTAGTGATTTTGTCGGCGGCGCGCAGATCGGCTGCGACTACCAGTTTGCTGGCAATTGGGTGCTCGGCATCCAGGGCATGTACAACTACGCGCGCATCGACCACTCGCATTTCCTGACGGCCTTCCCGACCTTCAGGTCCGATGTCACCACCAAGGACATCTTCACGGTAACGGGCCGACTGGGTTACCTGTTCACGCCCCAGTTGCTCGGCTACATCAAGGGTGGTGGCGCCTGGACCAAGTCTGACTATGAGATCTTCCAGCCGGGTGGCGTGTTGCTGTCCGAAACCGCTTACGGCGTCAGCCGCAGTGGCTGGACCATCGGCGGCGGTCTTGAATGGATGTTCGCTCCGGGCTGGTCGGTGTTCGGCGAATACAACTACATGGACTTCGGTCACAAGGACGTCGCGTTTACGACTGCGCCCGCCGCTGTCGGATTCCCGGACCGTGTCCGCACGAAGCTGGAAGTTTCCACGGCACTGGTTGGCGTGAACTACAAGTTCAACTGGGGTGGCCCGGTCGTCGCAAGGTACTGAGCCTTCAAGGACTGAGCCTGGTACCAGGTACTGAGTTCTTCCCGAGACCAATTAAAAGCCCCGGCATCGTCCGGGGCTTTTTTTGTTCGGGCAAACGCATGGAGATAACCGTCGTGCAGTCGGCTTGGCGTGCGGCCAAACCGATTTCGACCTGCAGGCACCATGAGCGTACGCGCGCTCAGCCCGCCAAGAGGCGCCGGCAGGCGTCGACAAACACCTCGGCGCCGGTGACGATGTCGGCGTCATCAGTGTTCTCGGTCCAGTGATGGCTGATGCCGCCGATCGAGGGCACGAACAGCATGCCTGACGGCATGATGGTCGAGAGAATCTGGGCGTCGTGACCGGCGGCGCTGGGCATGCGGATCGACCTGCCGCCGGCAAGCGCCTTGCTCGCAGCTTCGATCGCTTGCTGGAACGAGGCGTCCATCATCGCGGGCGCGCCGGTGCGGATGCGCTCCACCGCAACCGTGCAGGGGCCGCGCGCGCTGACGTCGGCGGCCATGTTTCGCAGCAAATCCTCCAGGCGATCGATCACAGCGGGGTCGTCGTCGCGTATCTGGAACAGCATTTCCGCAAATCCCGGGATGATGCTCGGCGCTCCCGGATCGAGCGTGATGCGGCCGGTGGTCCAAACCGTGCGCGGCCCGCAGGCTTTCGGAAACCGTTCGTCGATGTCGACGCAGAATTTCGCCAGCGCGAGGCCAGCGTCCTTGCGCACGGCCATTCGCGTCGTACCGGCGTGGTTTTGCTCGCCGGTGAAGGTGATCCGGTATTGCCAGATACCGACGATGGAGGTGACGACGCCGATACTGAGCGCGCCGCCCTCGAGGGTCTGGCCCTGTTCGATATGTGCCTCGAGATATCCGATGTGGCGCCCGCGTTCGGCGGTGGCGCGCGGGCGGCCGGCGAGGCCGACTTCGCGAAGCGCCTCGCGCATGGTGCGATTGCTGTTGCGGTCGCGCGCAGCGTCGACGTCAGCCTCGGTGAGAGCGCCGACATAGGAACGGCTGCCGAGGAAACTGCCGAAATGGCCTTCCTCATCGCACCAGGATGCGACCTCGACGGCGCCCTTGATGTTCGGGTCGGAATTGATGACGCGGGCGGCTTCCAGCGCATAGATGACGCCCAGCGGACCATCGAGCCAGCCCGCGTAATTCTGGCTTTCGAGATGCGATCCCGCCAACAGCTTCGGGCCAGGTTTCGTGCTGGTGCCCAGCACATTACCGATGCCGTCGATCTCGGCGGCAAGGCCCGCCTCGGGAAGCCGCTGCACCAGCCATTCCAGCGAGCGCATATGCGGCTCCGAGAAGGTCGGCTTGTGGACACCGGTCTTGTAGGCGCCGATGCCACGCAGCGTATGCAGGTCGGCGAGGACGCGGGCGCCGTCGAAGGGCAGGGTTTTGTCGGGCATTGGTGGTGCCTCTCCTTGATTGGCAGTCAGGGGCCGGTCGGCTTGCGATAAACATCCTTGGTCGCGAGCCTTCCATCGCGAAACGTATAACACTCGACGCCGCGTTGTTCGCGCTGCTCGCCGGTGGCGCGCACGGTTTCGCTGACACGGAACGTCATGAAGGTCATATCACCGGCGTGATGATAGGCCACGTCATGGAAGCGTTGCGCCGAGAAGAGGGCCTTTTGCTCGGCGAGATGTTCGGCAATGGCGGCGGCGCCGGCGAGGGATTTGGTCACCGCCAGACCGTCGTGAAAGGTCCAGAGAAAGTCAGGCGTCACTACGGAATAGAGCGCAGCCATGTCGCCCTTGAACAGGGCGCGCGCGAAGCCTTTGAACAGCTCATCGCGTTCGGTGGAGGAGGGCGCCATGATTTTATTCACGCTCCAACAATCCCTGGCTGAGCAAGCATACCGGCTGATGAGCATTTTTTCGAACACGTGCGGCAGCAGAGCGAACCGGCGCGAACGAGTCAAATCTCCATTATTTTGAGGCGGTTGTCCCGCACCGACGCGGCGGAATGGTTCAACAAGCGAGATGTCGTTCAGAAAAATGTTTGCTTGGATCTCTTGACGAATTTTAAATCTTCTGCGCATACCAACGCCCCTTCGCCGGAATCCGCCGGCGCTCTCAAGGACCGAAGCCATGTTGAGCCTACGCTCACATATCGTCGCGAAAGCCGCCGCCGCCCTGCCGTTTATTCGGCCGTGCGATTGGTCGCGCATGTGCGTGGCGAAGCAAGGTCCGAGCTATCTGGCGCCCGAAAATCTCGGGACCACCAGGACAGCAAGAGCGTAAAGCGGCAGCGGGAATCTACCCTCTGCCTCAAGGCAGAGAGCGAAGATGACCCGCGACAGCACCACAGGACTCGAGGACCGTGACCGCCAGAGGATTTTATCCTCGCCGGTGGCGTATGCCTTCGTGCGCATCGTGACGCAGCGCCGGGCATTTCCGAGGCCGAGGCCGAGCAAGTCTATCTCGATTACATCAACCGAGCGCCGCCGGCGGACAATTGCCGGCGTCGTGAGGACGCTTGATCATTTGAAGCGATTTCGAATTCAGGATGGTCGTCCCTGCAAGGACATAAGATGGCCCGCTGATCCGGTACTGGTCCCCTTTGGTGGGGCGGCAAACGGTGATTTCAGGCAGCGAAGCAATTTCTATTGGCCGGGTTGTCCCGGCCGTTTGCAAATTTTCGAGCTGGCGTAGCTCAGATGGAGAGCAGCGGTTTTGTAAGCCGAAGCGCGGAGACTCGAGCCCTCCCGTCAGCACCAATCGTCGAGTGTGATCTTCAATACGTAACGCGAGCGTGGCGAAACTGGTAGACGCACCGCACTCAGACTGCGACGGGCTTTGCCCGTGGGGGTTCAATTCCCTCCGCTCGCACCATCACGCTCCCGTAGCCAAGCGGTAAGGCATCGGTTTTACGCGCCGACATGCGCTCGTTCGATCCGAGCCGGGGGCACCAATCATGCGCTTTTAGCTCAGTGGCAGAGTACCGCCGCGACATGGCGGTTGTCCGCGGTTCGATTCCGTGAAAGCGCACCAACTCACGCTCTTGTAGCACAATGGCAGTGCGACCGCTCGATAAGCGGTTGATGCAGGTTCGATTCCTGACTGGAGCACCAATCGAAGGGAAGGCCGACATGACCGTCGCTTTCACGACTTTGATGGAACGCCGCGATGCCATCAAGGCACGTTCTGCGAAACCGGCGCGGCTGGCCGCCGCAAACCATCGTGACGATGGATCCGGAGCGTTAAACCTGACTGGAGATGGAGCGGCCTTTTAACCCGTGCGCAAGTGGTTCGAAACCACCCGGATCCCCCAATCAAGGACCAGTGCCCCCAGCGGCCAAGGGAGCGGATTCTTAATCCGTCGACGCGAGTCACCGTCGGTTCGAGTCCGACCTGGTCCTCCACTTCCGAAAGAGATTCCTGACCGGGGCAGGATCACACAAGATCAACCCTGCGGCCGTGGTGGAACGGTAGACACCCGCGCTTGAGGGGCGCGCGCCTTGTGCATCCGAGTTCGAGTCTCGGCGGCCGCACCATTTTGCAGCACTCAAATTGCGCTCAGATTGCTCTCAAACTGCTCCTGGACCCAGCTGGTGACGGGGCTCGACTGTCGATCGAGTTGCGGCGAGTTCGATTCTCGTCAGGGGCGCCACTGCGGTACAAAGTTGGGTACTCCAAAATCTCCTCCCGAGTTGACGCACGTTCATTGCCGCCGTGCCACCGGCCCGGCAAAATGCCACTTGGGGCAATCGGGCTCCTGCGATTACCGCTCACAGGTGCGCAACAAAGTGTTAGGCTCCCCCTGGTCCCAGCGGCGTGGTTAGTCTGGCCATTCGGAGGGCGCTGTGCCCGAGCAGCGGGTTCAAAGACGACTAGCGGCGATCCTGGCCGCTGACGTGGTCGGCTACTCCGCGTTGATGCAACGCGCTGAGGAAGCTACCTATGCCGAGTTCGAGCGGCTCAAGCGAGAATTGATCGAACCCAGTCTCTCCCACCACGAAGGGCGGCTTATCAAGACAACGGGTGATGGCGCACTCGCCGAGTTCGCGAGTCCCCTGGCCGCCACGAGATGTGCGGTCGAAATCCAGGATCATCTCGCCTCTGGCAACAGCCCCCTGAGCTTGCGCGTCGGGCTCAACCTTGGTGACATTATCGTTGGCCAAGACGGAGACCTCTATGGCGACGGGATCAACATCGCTGTCCGGCTGGAGGGGATCGCCGATCCAGGCGGCATCCTGATTTCGGCGAAGGTGTACAGCGAGATCGAGGGTAAGCTTGACGTTGATTTCGAGGACCGGGGTGAACAGCAGCTCAAGAACATCTCCAAGCCGGTCCGCGCTTTTGCCGTACGCGCGGGAGCACATGGCGCGCTGATCGATAGGCTAAGTGCGGCCCCGCCACGTCCGGACAAGCCCTCCATCGCGGTCCTGCCGTTTCAGAACATGTCCGGAGATCCCGAGCAGGAGTATTTTGCAGATGGGATGGTTGAAGAAATCACCACCGCGCTCTCGCGGTTCAAATGGTTGTTCGTGATCGCCCGAAATTCGAGCTTCACCTTCAAGGGCAGAGCGGTCGATATCAAGGAGGTGGGACGCAGGCTTGGCGTCCGGTATGTCCTTGAGGGGTCTGTACGCAAAGCCTCAGGGAAAGTTCGTATCACCGGGCAATTGATTGATGCGATTACGGGGGGCGCACATTTGGGCGGACAGGTTTGGACTGCACCCCTGGAACGAGACACGATAATTTCTGTGACAGTGCGGTTGCCATGATGCGTTATCGTGCTTTGTTT
>NZ_JAFCLR010000059.1:0-43899 GCF_018131065.1 Bradyrhizobium sp. AUGA SZCCT0431
AGAGGGCGCAGGGAATGCCGGATGCGCGCTGCACCCGCGGTCTCGTGTGCGATTGTGCAATAGAAAGCTGCACACGAGCATACAGGGCAGCGGAGAGCATCCGACATTCCCTGCGCAATGGCTTTACGGCTTATAACGCGATCTCCCCGGTCGGGCCGTGCTCGTTGTCACCGTCGCCGCGCAGGGCGTGAGCCCTTGCGCAACTTGACGCCAGCATACGGGGCGTCAGGACCACGCGTCTTTACCGTACGCCTTTGCCGCGCTCGTCAGTCGCGACATCAGCGTCCACCGCAACCCGTCCCTCGTTGTGACGATGGCCAACGCCCCTCTGAGCAGGACGGGATGGCGATATATGTGCCCCTGATTTGCCTTCGGGAAAAGCGAAATATTTTTTATTTTGGGGCTTGACATGACTTCCGATAACCAGAAGTGATTTGCCCGTCGGGTCAGTTTGTCGCGCAAAGGAGCAGACCGATCAGCGCGCAGACTGCATTTGCCGAGGCGGATTCGGAAGCGTCGCGGCTTTCGCGTTTTCCGACCGCTCATCGGCAATCGCTTTGGTCACCTGCGATAGCCGTCGCGTTTCGGAGTACTCCGGAAGAGTGACTGCAGCTCGCTGACGAGCCGGGCTATGATGCCCATAAGTAGGAACGCGACTTAGGATGGAAGACAAGATTTACTTCGCGCTGGTCGGCGTAGCCGGGCTGATCGGATCGTTTGTCACTGCAGCCTTCATGCCGTTGAGTGGGCGATAGGCAATATCTGACCGCCTCTTCTCTCACCTATCTGCCTGACGGGTCCGGCCGAATGCGGTGCAGGTCTCTGCAGGGTCTTGGCTATTGATGCCACGGAAAGTGCGGCGGTTGGCAAGAGCGGATGTACCTCTTGCCAATGCCAAGGCCCCGGAGCGATCCGGGGCCTTTTCGCAGTCCGGAAGCAATCACTCTGCGCTGTTGTGATTGCGGGTATCGTTGCGTGGAGTTGCTTGATGAGTAAGTCCATCTGGACGCTATCGATCGTTCCAAACGAGCACAATCGAGAAGTCTACCTGGTGGTCGATGACTTTGGCTCCCTCGGCCGAGCATGGCGGGGGAGCGGTGTCGGCGATACCGGCCTGGAAACGGTCGTGCGCGATCTGTTGGAGGGTCAATACTGCAACCCCGTCCGCGTTGCCGGTTTTAATGTCGCTGAGGGATGGTGCAGAGACGTTTCAGCAGAGGTCGCCCACGAACTGCAGAAACGTTGCTCAGATCAGATGCGAGAGCTGCCGAGCTTCCTGCAGGAGTTCGTCCACCGGCATGCCGGGAAAGCGACGGCCAGGTAGCGCCTGCCTGGCAGCACGTTGCCGACCAAACGAGTCTAATCTTCCCACGTGCGCTGGCCGCACCGGCATTCAAACATGTGGACGATGCAGCCGGTGCGAGGATTCACTATCGTTCGAATCAGGGCCAACCGCTTCCCGCATGTGCTGCAGATCTTGTTGGTGTGGCTTTCCAAAACAGCCACCTCCTCACCGCGGATTAATTCCATAACCGCCTCCGTGCCGATTCTGTTTTGAGGGGTCAGACCTTAAGTCAGGTCCCCGACATAGTACGAGGGGGCGCGAACTATTCCAAATGAATTCGAAGCTGCGCCTCCATTCGAAAAGGGTCAGCCTGCAATACCTACCGCTCCGCGCTATTCGCAATACACGCAAGGTCGCCGAAGAGACGGAATGCTGGCACAGCTTCGCCCGGATCGGGAAAATGCAGCAACTGACTGCAATGAATTGTCGGCTAGCGGGCAGACAACGAAACCAGAAACGATTTCAATCTGTCCCCGCCTGAAGGCTGTGCAATCGCTCAATTGAACAGGTGGACGGATGGCTCACCAAATCAACAGATTGATTGTCGGCACTCGTTTCAAGGTGAATCAACTCGGATCAGTCCGGTGCCCGGCGCTGGCCGGCAAGACCGGGACCGTTACCGGAATTAGCTATCGCAACACGGGCGTTGCCGTGCTGTTCGATGGCACCAAGAGACCAACTTACCTGCACAGGGATTTTATCAGCTCCGTCTCCGATCATTCGTTGACGACAAACGAGGCGGGTTACGCAAACGCTAACCCGCACCACGAGCTCAAGCGAAGCAATCGGCTGCATGCATAGCTAACCATCTCGTCGACGCGAGACTGTGCCGCTGGCTTCTGCGAGCGCGGATTCTCGCTCGCAGTGTGCCCGACGGGTCAAATTTGTCCCACCGGGAAGAAGGCCGCTCAGCGCGCGGACCGGTTGCCGAAATATTCCGCACCGGACGATTGCCGACGCTGCCAATCCTGTCCCGCAGGCTATGGATTTTTTCGCCCAGCGTGGATTGATAGCGCGGGAGGTCGCTCGCGAATTGGTTGACCTAACTCGCATCTCTCCACAGATATGGCGTGCACTGCGATATTGATCGGGAAGAAATGGCAAATTGCCGATGCCTCGCGCCTCGTTGCTTCTTCGCAGACAGGAACGGAACCAAATCTGACCACTGCGGTTTGATCGGCTGATCACGTCGTCTACAACGCCACCAAGGATCAACTCAAGGCGCTGCCGGAATTCAAATACTGATTCGAATGGCCCGGCTTGGTCGTCGGGCCATTTTCAGGAAGCTTCATACTGCGATTGGGATTCTTCAGGCGACACGAAAAGCGCGCCGCCTATGGAGGTGGCAAATCATGGTTGACCAACATCAGGTTAACTCGATCATCGCGGACGCGATTTGCGAATGCTTCAAAGATCATTCCGAGCGAAGCATTGGCTTTGAGGAAGCCAAACAAATGGCAAAATGCGTCGTCGAGGCCCTGGCTGACGCCCGGCTGGAGATCCGCGTGCGTCAACAGGATTGAATGTTTGCGAGGCGCCTGGGCTTCCATACTGCCGTCGACGACGGCGGACTACAGCGGGCCCGCGCTTCGCGCGGCCCCTGCCGGGTTAATCCGCCTGATGGTCTTTCATCACTGAATCGTTTCATGCACGTCGAGAATGGGCACGTCCGGCGTGTTCATGATCTCGGCAATGATATTGTATGACACGTCAACCGAGCCGGGCTTGTTCGGGTTCATCTTGACCGCCTTGACGTGAAGCGTCGCGCGAACCAGCCGGCCGTCGCTCAGGGTTATCTCGGTGACGCCGTGACGAACGCGGGAAACGACAGTTTCCGGGCGACGACCGATGTTGAAAGAAAATGGTTGTGCGTAACCGAACTTCATCGCCTCACCCTCGCATTTAACTCGCAGTCTCGTAACTTGCGCACGTGCTTCCCGATCAGATTTTCGGCGCCCGGCCTGCCCGGTCGAATACCGGCACCTTCTCGACATCGTCGGGTGCAGCGGCAGACGGCGTATCTTCGGCAGCATGCCGCAGTGCCTCGGTCTCGGCGTCGAGGCCGTCAACGGTTTCATTGGCCTGGCTGCCTGAATCGTGCGGTCGTGTCGGAACCTGGCCGTCAGTCTTGGCTGGATTCTGCTTTGCCATTGTCTGTCTCCTTTGGAGGTCAACACACCAATGAACCGCGGCGCGGTCGGTTCCGTTGCGTTTACGTGATCGCAAGTGAGCAAACGCAGAAAGGCCCCAGCGTAAGGCTGGAGCCTTTCGTCGATGATGTCCGCTTGCCTGATTACGCGGCTTGCGCGGTCTCGGCGTGACGGTTTACCTCGGATTCCGCGAGCTGGCTCAGGGCGCTGTCCGTCGCCTTTTCTTCTTTCAGCGTCGCGTCGAGCAGTTTTACGGCGTCCTTGTAACCCAGTTCACTCGCCCAGGTCTTCAGCGTGCCGTAACGGGAAATCTCGTAGTGCTCGACGGCCTGCGCGGCAGCCAGAAGGCCGGCATCAAGCGCGGGCATGCCCTTGTACTCGTCCATGACTTCCTTGCCCTCGTCGAGAATTCCCATGATGGCATCACAGGTCTTGCCCTTCGGGGTCTCGTCGATCGACGCAAACACCTGCTCCAGCCGCTCGACCTGGCCATCGGTCTCGGCCAGATGCTTTTCAAAGGCTGCCTTGAGCTTGGGCGACTGCGCCGCCTTGGCCATCTTCGGCAATGCCGAGAGGATCTTCTTTTCCGCGAAGTAGATGTCCTTCAACGTATCGAGGAACAGGTCTTGCAGTGCTTTTTCTTTCGCCATAACGGCCTCCGGCTGTTGGATTGTGTTGCGGTAGAACCAGCCGTACCGGGAGTTGTTCCTCAACTGCGTCCCGCTGTGACGATTCATTTTTCTCGGCTCATTTTGTTTTTCGGCGGCGCTGCAGCGGCTGTAGGTGAATCACAAAGGCGCTCGTTGCACTCGTTGTCGCGATATCGCTTACGACCGGTTTGCCTGGATCGAAGGACGCGGCCACAACCCACGTCAACGGTCAGAGCGTGATCGGAAAGGCCGCTACCGACTGATCGATGGAACGGAATCCCTCACTGCTTTTGCTCGGGATGGCGCGCGGCCTTTCGGCCGTCATTTGCTTTATCAAACCGGCGATCCCGTCCAGCGTGAGCTGGTCAGTCACGTAGCTTGATATGCGCTTGTGGTGTTCGATCTTGCCGTCGAGTTCGGCGCACCTTTGCGCATTGCTCACCCTGCATATTCAGGCGGGAGCACGACACTCTCATCGCCGGTGGAGGCCAGGGCGGGACGGCGATAAGACGGCAACTCCGATCATTATGTCGGGTTCTCTGACCTAATGACCCAAGCTGGATCGCCCGGGTGAGGCAGATTAAACGGCCACCGGCAGCGATGCTGCGACAGGTTACCCATAGCGGGAGGGCTTCGAAGGCAACGCACGCGACGGAGTAGCCATCGTCTTCGGCTGCGAAGGCGCGACGCGTGGCATTCCTGTTTCGATGGCCGGTTTGGCGCCCTCGGCCGCGCGATTCTCGCGGGAAGCCAGGATCTGTTCGGCGAGGTATTCCCACCGCTCGGCCTCACCGAGCAACCTCCAGCTATTGTCCGGATCGCACGCGGCCTGTTGACGGCAGAGCAAGGCCGTCGCGCGATACGCTTCAGCGCTCTTGAAACCGCTTTCCATAAGATCCTCCCCAGCTTTCGCGAGGTGCGACCATCCCCGCGTGAGGAGCAGAACGTTCCAGCCGGAGCCCTGTTCCTATGACGCCAGCGACAGGCCCTGTTCGGCTCGAAAACGCTGGTAGGAGGCGATGGCGGTGTTGGAGAGAAGCAGCCGGCGGCGCTCGCCGCGGCGAACCATCGTCTCGATCGTGTCGAGCAGGTGATTGGCCGCGGTGTCGGGATGGCCGAGTTCGCCCGTTGCCTCCAGATAGTCCCAGGCGATCTGGAAGGAATCTTCAATCGTTGTCATCAGCGTCTCGGTCATGAAGGCAAACGCCGCCGAGGATGACCTGTTCCGTGACCATCTGCCGCTTGAAGTACGTCGCGCGCGCCAGCGGTTCGGGCGATGTCGCGCCTCAAGGAACGTGATCGTTCCTGCTGCCGCCGATGCGATGCGGCTTGTTCAGGAAGTATCCGCGATTGCCGAGTGCGGCTTCCGCGTATTGGTCGATCGAGACGATGATGGCCTGGACGTGCTGGTAGCACCAGCCTTCGCGGCAGGCCAACATCCGGACTTCGGCGAGCGCCTTGATCCAGGGCGGATTATCCGCGTTGTGGTCGTACCATTTCAGCGGATCTGACGGCATCGGAATGGCCTCGCTTCATCAAATCTTCCAGCTCCGCCCGCTTGCGCGAAAGCAGGAGGTCGGCCGTCGCGTTGTCGAGGCCGGCTTGATCCAGCCGGCGAACTGCCGAGCCCAGTTCGGCAAGCTGCCTGCGCAGCTTTTCGATTCTTGATTTCCAGGCCTCATCGCACACGGCGGCCGCGCGCACCTTTCAAGAGCCCCTTGAAAGGCCCCTTGCCGACGGCGCGGCAATCCGCTTTCAGCCGCTCATCGACATCGAGCAGGCGTTCTTCGCCGCCGAGCCTGTTCCGCTCGCTGATCAGCCCGAGCATCACGACGCGCATGGCCATCAGCTGCATCGAGGCCTCCGCGCAGTCCTCGTCGCGGTTGATGTGTTGGCGGATGGTACTCTCGGCATCCAGCATTTCAGAGCGCAAGAACCTGATTTTCCTACGGATTTCGTTCAAGCTGTTGTCCATGGCTCACCTCACCGGGGTTGGAGCCTATAGAGAACAAACAAAGAACAAATATCAAGTTAAGAATGCGGGCGGAGCCAAAAATCTTTGCAGGATCTTTGCCAAGGATCTTTGCCAAGGATCTTTTGGGGTCAGGCCGGATCGGCTGGTGAACGGGCACAGGCGCGGCGGGCTCGTAACCGGCGACAAGCGGTCGGGCGAGCAATCACGTCATCAGATCCCGAACACCCAGACCGCGACGATGGTGATCAGGGTCGCGAGCCCGCTGATGGTCCATCCGGTTGCGTAGAGGATGTTGTCCTGGCCGGTGCCGCGCATCGCGTCGGCATCCGCGGTTGCTGATCGCCAGTGCATGGCGCATCTCCACAGAGAGTCTGCCCGGATAATAAACGCCGGCTGAGGTTCCCGGTTCCATCATTCGGATTACACCATCGACCATTCCGGACTACACCATCGACGCCAGGACCAAGGCCAAAACCGGCGCCGCGAGCAGCGCACAAAAAAGGCCGCCCTCGGGGCGGCCTTTTTCATTCCTCGCGCCATCGACGCGGATACCCGTCACACCGGCAACAGACGATCCATCTTCACGGGCGCCAGCTCATCCTCGTCCCTGACGATGATGGTGACGTCCCAGCCTTCGCTGGCCCACACCCGCGCCTTCGCGAGCGCCATTAGCGAACTCGTCCTGTCCATCCTGACGGTCTCGTTTTCCCGTTCCGCCACGATCCTGTACGCCATTCTGGTTCCCCTTACGCGTCGTTCTGACTAGCGGGAACATTTGAATCCGGCTTTGACCGCAATTTGCTGACAATTTGTCCAATTGGCGGCCTAGCGGGCGCGCCGACGGCAAAAGGCCATATTTCGCCGCCCCCCGGGAACGTTTGCCTTTGTGACGAATTAGCGCAGTTCGGGCGGGGAGAGACAGTATGTTGAATTTGTTCAGGCATTCAGACGAAGCCGACCTCGAAAATATCCTGGCCCGGCACGCCATCAGGAACACCGCCGCTGCTGACGACACGGAATCGCAAGAGAAGCAGTTCCGTGATCTGCTGCAGGCGCTGCCCGCCGCCATCTACACCACGGATGCCGAAGGCCGGATCACATTCTTCAACCGCGCCTGCATCGAGTTCGCCGGCCGCACCCCGAAGATCGGCGACATGTGGTGCGTGACCTGGAAGCTGTTCTGGCCGGACGGCACGCCGCTGCGCCACGAAGACTGTCCGATGGCGATTGCGCTCAAGGAAAACCGCCCGGTGCGGGACGTCGAGGCGATCGCCGAACGGCCCGACGGTTCGCGTATCTGCTTCATGCCCTACCCGACGCCGCTACGCGACGAGGCCGGCCGGCTGCTCGGCGCCGTCAACATGCTGGTCGACATCACCACCCGCAAGCAGGCCGAAGAGCGCATGATGCTGCTGACCGGCGAAGTCGATCATCGCTCGAACAATCTGCTCGCCGTGATCCAGGCCATGCTGCGGCTGACCAAGGCCGACACGGCGGAAGAATTTCAAGCCGCGTTCCAGGGCCGGCTCCGCGCGCTCGCCAATGTGCAGCGGCTGTTCTCGGTGTCGCGCTGGACCGGCGCCTGCATCCAGACCATCATTCAGGAAGAACTTCGCCCCTATGGCTCGACGCGGGTCAGCATGACCGGGACCGACGTCCGGCTTCCCGCTTCACTCGCGCAGGCCATCGCGGTGGCGATACACGAACTAGCGACCAACGCCGCCAAATACGGCTCGCTCTCGGGCCCCGCGGGCAAGATCGACATCCACTGGCAGATCGATGAGGCTGACAGCCTCCTGCTGCGCTGGACGGAATCCGGCGGTCCCCAAATTGCCCAGCCGATGCGGAAAGGTTTTGGCGTCGACGCCATCGACGGCATGGTCCGCACCCTCAGCGGCCGGATCACGCGGCAGTGGAAGCCCGAAGGACTGGACTGCGAATTGTCGTTCCCGGGCATCGGGGCGTAGGGTCGCGGTTAGCGCCGGCGTTCGTTTAACCTCGCCCCGCTTGCGGGGAGAGGTCGAATTGCGAAGCAATTCGGGTGAGGGGGTACCGGTTTAACAACGCGCCCAAGACTCGCGGAGAGAGCCCCTCACCCCGACCCTCGAAGAGCGCGCTTCGCTCGTCTCGACCCCGCAAGCGCGGGGCGAGGGTGAAGAGTTCATCGCGGTCGCCTTACTCACTTCCCCTGCCTGATCACCAGCGCCGGCTTGGTCACGCCATCCAGCCCCGTCAGCATCAGAACCGTCAGCAGTGCGTTCTGCGGGCCGAAATACGCATCGGTCGGCTTGTACCATTCGTTGCGCGAGTGCCAGTTGCCGCCCTCGCCGCCGCCGCCGATGGTGACGGCGGGAATGCCGAGCGACATCGCGATGTTGGAGTCGGTCGAGGAGCCCGCAAAGGTCACGCGCGGCGCGCGGGTGACGGCGGCGACCGCGCGCTGCGTCGCCTGAACGATCGGGGAATCCATCGGCACGATTCCGGCGGGCCGGTCGCCGATCATCTTGGCCTCGACGTTAAGCTTGTCGGACTTCCAGCGCGCGTTTTCATCCGCCACCGCTTCCTTGACCAGATCGAGCAGGCGCGCCTCGAGCTTGAGCAGCTCGTCGGTCGAATTCGAGCGCATGTCGACCGCCATCCGCGCTTCGGCCGCGATGGCGTTGACCGAGGTACCGCCGACAACGGTGCCGACCGTGAAGGTGGTCTTGGGATCGGACGGCGGCTGCAGCTCGGAGATTTTGGCGATCGCGCGGCCCATGGCGTGGATCGCGCTCGGCAGACCGAATTCCTGGAACGAGTGGCCGCCGGGGCCCCTGAAGATGAACTCGTAGCGATGGCTGCCGGTCGCCTGGTTGACGACGCGGGTGATGCCGAGCCCGTCGATCGAGATGAAGCCGTCGATGTCCTTGTGATCGCGGAACAGCGCCTTGACGCCGCGCAAATTGCCGAGTTCCTCCTCGCCGACGGTGCCGACGAACATGATGTCGCCAACGGTCGCGATCTCGTTGGCGTTCATCGCCTTGATCAGCGACAGCAGCGCAGCCAGCCCGCGGGAATCGTCGCCGATGCCGGGCGCGACAAGGGTGCCGTCCTTTTCCTTCACCGTAACGTCGGTGCCTTCGGGGAAGACCGTGTCGAGATGCGCCGACACCACGAGTTTCGGACGGCCACCGCCCGACCCCTTGCGCAGCGCGATGACGTTGCCCTCGCTGTCGATCGCGGCGTCCTTGAAGCCGAGCTCCTGCATCCGCTTCTGGTAATATTCGGCACGGACCTTTTCCTTGTAGGGCGGCGCCGGAATTTCGGTGATGCGCTTTTGCTCGTCGAGAGTTCGCGCATCGTCGGCCTTGATGTCCTCAAGCGTCTTGGCGACCTTGGGATTGGCGAGGATGGCTTCCACCGCCGGCGCGGGCGCGGCCTGCCCCCAGGCCTGCGAAGCTGCCGCGACAAAGGCGATTGTCAGGATCGCGTGTTTCAAACCCATGAATGACTTCCCTCTCTCCTCGCAGGTCTCAGCCTGCACTTAAGCCTGTATCCTTCAGCCGTTCGGCGAACCAGATCGACAAAGCCGGGTCGATCACGCCGCCGGTATAGACTTCCGACATCGCGACCTGCTTCTTGCCGAGCGTCACGAACACGCCGATCCAGTAGGCGAACCACAGATGCGGATCGGTCAGCGCCCGCAGCTTGTGCTGGTCGTGTTCCAGCGGCTGGTGATTGGCGGATTTCCGGACCTCGATCGTGAGCAGATTGTTGGGGATCTCGCGCTGATGCACGACGATGTCGGGGTAGATCGATTTGCCGAGATGGTCGTCGGTCGAGATGATCGAACCGTGCGGCAGCCGCAGCGTCCGCTCGCCGAGCCTGTCGTAGTCGCAATCGACCTGCCAGCCGGCGAACTGATGTTCAAGATGCACCGCCAGCCGGTGCGTCAGCGGGCGCTCGCCGACGTCCTTTTCGAGCAGGAACGTCTCGTGCGCGTAAAACTCTGATAGCGCCGTGACGACCTTGTTCAGCTCGGTCTGCATGTCGCCTCCGACCTTCCGTCATTCTGGGATGGTCCGAAGGACCAGACCGCAGGTGCGCAATTGCACACCGGGGAATCTCGAGATCCCGGGTTCGATGCTTTGCATCGCCCCGGAATGACGGCTTCAAAGCCGTCACATCTGCACTTCGATCAATCGCGGCCCCGGCTCGGCGATGGCTTCCGCCAGCGCCTTGACGAGATCGTCGACATTGTCGACCGCGCGTCCCGGCACGCCCATGCCCTTGCCGAGCGCGACGAAGTCGATGGTCGGGCGGTCGATCTTGAGCATGTCGAGCGCACGCTGTCCCGGCTCGCCGGCACCGACGCCGTCGAACTCGCCACGCAATATCTGGTAGATGCGATTAGCGAACACAATCGTGACGACGTTGAGGCCTTCGCGCGCCTGCGTCCACAGCGATTGCAGCGTATACATCGCGCTGCCGTCGCCGACCATGCAGATCACCTTGCGGTCCGGGCAGGCGATCGCGGCTCCGGTCGCGACCGGCGTCGAATATCCGATCGAGCCGCCCAGATTCTGGATCCAGTCGTGCGGGGCGCCGGCCGCCATCACCGGAAAGAATGCTCGCCCTGTGGTGACCGACTCGTCGACGAGGATGGCGTTGTCCGGAATCGCCATGGCGATCGCCTGGGCAATCGAGGCATGGTTCAAGGCGCCGGTCGGCTTGACGAGTTCGACCTTGGCTTGCGGCTTCACGTCCGCCGGCTTGGCGCCCACCGCGGACGCCAGCGCCTCCAGCGCCGCGACCGAATTCTCGCCGCTCGAAGTCATGCGATGGACCTCGCACCCCTCAGGCTTCAACAGGCTGGGCTTGTTCGGATAGGCGAAAAACGCCACGGGATCGTTGGCTTCGACCAGCACGATGTGCCGAAAACCCTTCAGCGCCGCTTGCGCCTGTTCGATCACGTAAGGCACCCGATCGATCGAAAACCGCCCGCGGCCGCGCGCCATTCTCGGACTGGCCAGCGGGCCCATCACCCTGCAGCCGGTCTTGCCGGCGATTTGCGCCGCCAGCGCCAGCCCCTTCTCCGTCACCGCGCTGCCGGTCATCAACAGCAAGGTCTGTTCGCCTCCGCGCAGCACCTTTGCCGCCTTCTCGACGGCCTGCGGGGAGTAGCTCTGACGCTGCGATTCCACCGGGACTTCGGCCACGCCGTCGGCTTCGTTCCACGCGGTGTCGGCCGGCAGGATCAAGGTTGCGATCTGCGGCGGCGCACCGCTCGCCGCGGCGATGGCGGCAGCGCCGTCACGGGCGACCGATTTCGCGTCCGGCGAAGTCCGAACCCAGGACGACATCGGCCGTGCCAGGCCCTCGATATCGGAGGTCAGCGGCGCATTGTATTCGATGTGGTAGGTGGCATGCTGGCCGACGATGTTGACGATGCCGGAATTGGCCTTCTTGGCGTTGTGCAGATTGGCAAGACCGTTGGCGAGCCCGGGGCCGAGATGCAGCAGCGTCGAGGCCGGGGTGCCCTTCATGCGGAAATAGCCGTCGGCAGCCCCCGTCACCACGCCTTCGAACAGGCCCAGCACGCAACGCATGCCCTCGACCCGGTCCAGTGCGGCGACAAAATGCATCTCCGAGGTGCCGGGGTTGGTGAAGCAGACGTCGACGCCGCCTGCGACCAATGTCCGCACCAGACTTTCCGCACCGTTCATGGTCTCGCCCCCGTTCGCGATTGTTCTCAAGAGGGCTCAAGATCAATCATTGTTCACCCGTTTCGTCAAAGGTTTAGCCGACAATGCAGCCATCGCCTCCGATGTGTTGCCTTTTTTAACCGCCGCGTCCGAAAATGGCTCTCTCACGGGCTCTTTGCTTGCGAAACCGCGGCAGTTATGGCCTGTCTCGCTGCATATTCTGATTTTTCACGAGGAAGAAAATGACCCGGGTTTTAGCTTTGTTATTTGCGGCGTTGACTTTGCTGGCTGGTGTCGGCCAGGCGCAAGCCCAGGACTTCGGGGGCTTCTTCGACTCGCGCGACATCTTCGGCGGCGGCCCGAACTTCCGCGGCGGATCGAGCCCGATCCGGCGGCAGACCGTGAACTTTGCGGGCAACTATGCCCCGGGTACGATCTACATCAACACCGCCGAGCGGCGGCTGTATCTCGTGACCGGCAACGGCCAGGCGCTGCAATACGGCATCGGCGTCGGCCGCGACGGTTTCCGCTGGAGCGGAACCCACCGCATCACCGCGAAGAAGGAATGGCCGAGCTGGACCCCGCCGTCGCAGATGCTGGCGCGGCGGCCCGATCTGCCGCGGCACATGAAAGGCGGCATCGACAATCCACTCGGCGCCCGCGCGATGTATCTGGGATCGACGCTCTACCGCATCCACGGTTCGAACGAGCCCGAGACCATCGGACAGGCGGTATCGTCCGGCTGCTTCCGCATGACCAATGACGATGTGACCGATCTCTATAGCCGCGTCTCGGTCGGCACCCCGGTGATCGTCAAGAACTAGCCGCATCCAGCGTCAGGGAACCTGCTGCGTTTGCGTTGACGCGCGAACAAGACTTGTTGACCTGAACCGGCCTCGCCAGACGTGAACAAGTCTTGCGCGCACGCGCCGATTGCGGCAGCGTCGAGCCATAATGAGCGCAATTGGCCGGCCTCGATTCCCGCGAATGCTCGCAGCCGCTCTGGCTGCCGTAGCCCTCGGCGAAGTGTTGCTGTCCGCCGCGGCGTTGGCCGAGCTTCCCGCCGTCGCCCAGCGTCAGCGCGCCCAGAAGAAGATATTCACCGACAGCGAGATCATCGAAGGCTTCTTCAAGATCGCCTTCGGCGCCGAGTATCACCTTGCCGGCCGCGTCGACCGCATCCGGAAATACGAAGCGCCGGTGCGGGTGTTCGCCGACGGCACCCGCGCCGACCGCAAGGCCCAGCTCGCGAAGATCGTCGCCGACATCGCGGCACGGGTTCAGCACCTGGATATCGCGATGGCCGCGAACAACGACGATGCCAATGTGCTGGTCAAGCTGGTGCGGGACCGCGACCTCAACCGCACCATCATAACCTTCTACGGCAGCGAGCGGGCGCGCGAGATTCGTACCTCGCTCGACCCGCAATGCCTGAGCGGCTTCCGCAAGAACGAAAGGTTCGAGATCGAGCATTCCGACGTGATCCTCACCGTCGACAATGGCGACTTCGTCTTCTTCGATTGCGCCTATGAGGAATTGCTGCAATCGCTCGGCCCGATCAACGACACCCCGACCGTGCCCTGGACCATGTTCAACGACAATGTGTCGATGGGCTATTTCGGCGTCTACGACCAGTACCTGCTCAACCTGCTCTACGATCCCCGGATCAAGGCCGGCATGACCGTGCAGGACGTCAGGGCGATATTGCCTGACGTGCTCGCCGACGTCCGTGCATGGGTGCGCAAGGTCAACAATCTGACGGAGTGAAATCCATCACGATCGCTGCGTTGACCTCCGCTAACTTCCCTATCCTTCCCGACGCCGCCGTTGCGATGACCGCTTCGAGGGGGAAGAGCGGTGGTCTTGGCCAGACTGTCAAAACGACGCGAATGACCCAGAGCAGTCCTTGGAGGCTGAGAGAAGGTGGGAATGGTTGCTTGAGCGGCAATGCCCGCCAATAGCAGGCTGAGCTTCTCTTAGTTGAGCATCCAGATAGCGGCTGCTGGAACGTAGATGGCAGTAAAAGCAATTATGATGACCGCGCTGGAGCTTTGCACCGGCTTTTTATCAAAAGCCAGCATGGGAACGATCCAATGCCTTACACGATCGAGCCACCAAATCGCGCTCATGGTCCACAAGATCGCCTGACACGTTAGCCCGATGAAGAATATCATAACGCCAGTTAAGAATGACGCTATGCCCAGTACGATCGCAAAATATAAGGGACTATAGTTATTCAGTGCGTCGTACGTAGAAAATGTTGGCACCGGGTGTGCAAACTGAGATTGATACTGCTTGTTCAAAAAGTCATCTAGTGGCGGTACCCACAGATCCATCAGCTTGATCGCAACGAAACTAATTCCCACGGCCAAAGCAAGCGATATGACGAGATCAGCAAGAAGCATCAGAATCTTAATCACTGCCCCCCGATGCCATGTCCAGTGAAGAACTGTTCTGGTCTTTATAAAGCTCAAGTAGTCAGTAACTGCACCCAACACAACGAGATGCGTTGCCAGAAGCGATATGCCAAGCATGGTGTCCGATTTTACCAGGCCCTTCAAAGGCTGCAGATAAAGGCGAGTCCAGAGAGGATCCTCCCGGCTGGGCTCCGGAATCGCAAGGACGAAACAATACAAGATGCAAATCGCAGCGATTGTCGCAAGAAATGAGTTCCGAACTCTTGGCACTAAAAACGCGCCCCGCGGGACGAAGCCGAGAACCCTATCGAGGCCGCGAATTGAAAGAGCAAAGGAGTTTTGAAATACAGCGGCGAGGTAGGAATGCGCAAAGCGCTCGCCTATTGCGAGACCAATATCTTTCCGAAGAATCTCGTCGAGACTTTGCGCGACCACATAAATCGTTCCAACGATGCCAACGTATATGCCCCAGGCAGCAATCAAATCTGTCATGAGGTGGTTGCCTGAATGACGAATGAAAATAAAGCCGGTCAGCAGCCCAACTGACTGATTGGAAACCTCGGTTGCAGTATATCCTAAGAGCAGTTTGTAGTCGAATAGTTACTTAAGGAAAGGCAGCGAAGCAGAAGCTGATTCTTTTCCTGGTGAAGGTCTGCTTGTGGCACTTTTGAGACATGCCGAGGCGATCTGATTATGTCCGATGTTCGGGGAAGACCGGAAGTGACTGGCAACCGACCAAACCGTCGCGAATGACCCGTTTCGGAAGTCGCTACGAAAAACAGTCTGGCATTGGCGTCAATTTGTCGCTCGACACGGCGCACCGGTTGCTTCGGGGCAGGCATCGCCTGATAATTAACACGTGAAAGTAGGTAACCAGCGGGGACCTGCCATGGCTAATATCGAAGAAACACCGCGCAAGCTCGTTTTGAAAGCAGGCTCAACAACGCTTACGCTCGACAAGGATTCCGGCAAGGCAACGCTGCAGCAAAAAATGTTGCTGTGGAACAAGAAGCCTGTCGAGTTCGCGCTCTCCAATATCGACGACATCGCGGTGAAGTCGAACGTTGACGGCCTTTCAGGCGCGGCAATCCATCACAGCGTCTTGCACGAGCGTACTGGCGAGATCATCGTCCTGACCACCGAGGAAGCCAAGGACGCCGCCGAAACGGTCAACAAGCTGCGTGGATTTATTGGACTGTAAGGGCTCATGAGCAAGACGATTACCGCTCGGCTTCCGCACTTGTGCGGACACGCGCGTTCCTGCTGCGATGTCTGCCATTTGGCACTTTTCGGACTTGCCGTTATGGCCTGACGATGTCCGCTCCTGAGGGGATTGTGTTGAAAAACTCAAAAAGCGCGGGGTTCTGAAAATCTCGCAAATGTAGCGCATTGGCGATTTGAGCCGCTGCAAGTCTCTGTAGAATCAATACGAGGGCCATCGATCGTTTTTGCGGCAATTGATGTGGTCCCTCAGCTCGCAACGAGAGACACGCACCAGCGGTCCTGAGAATTTTCAGTCATCAGTGAAAAAGGACTTTTTCAACACAATCGAGGGTAGAACGGACATCTCTGTCACGAGGCCCAAGTTCCGAAAATGACCCAAAACCAACAACCACTTCGCACGCCAGCGCGCCGCGGGCGCGTAGATTGCAGTCTCGAGATGTCAGTCGTCGCGGTAGCGGTACGGCGGTCGGACACGGATCGAGCGGCCCCGCCGCTCCTCCCAGGCCTCGATACGCTGCCATCCGCGGCTACGGCCGCGGCCGTCCTCAATCACCAGCGTGTCGATGCGACTGCAGCGGCCGTTTGAGCAGTTGGATGAGGAGTTCGATGACTGACTTCCGGCCATCACTGGAGAGACAGCGAGGCTCGCAGCGGAGGCAAGGCCGAAGATAGCGACACGGAGTTCGCGCCTGTTGCGGTAGGGCATGAGAGGTTCTTCCGCAGGTTTGATTGACAACTTCGGTTCCCCCTAAAGCGTTCCATCAGCCGGCCCAACAATGATGCAACCGGTGCGGTTTCACACGCTTATCCGAGATCGGCAATGACTGGTTTTGGCACAAAGCGTCAGTTTGCGCGGTGCAAGGCCATGTCCGGAGTTGGGGGTAAAGCCGACCTGCCGGTTGAACGCCCGGACTTCTCAGTTTGACCCGAAGCGGACCTTCCTCTGTGGTGCTAAGCCCACTGTAATTTGAACCTGGGCCCTGCTTCCATCCCGCAATGAAAATCCCTTCACGCTCAGTCAGGTTGGTTGAAAAACGCTTCTTCGGTGGGCAAGGGCGCACTGTGGACGACGCCCCTACGCTCATAGTCGTCGAGCGTCAGATTCTCGTGCGGGAATGCACCTTGCCAAGGTGATCGCCATCGGCTTGCAGCCCGGCGTAAATTCATCTCCCAGGTTCAGGCGCCTGACATTGTTTCCGCCGTGACCTCCCAACCGGCATCTATGCCACCGGGAAGCATCTGTCCGCGATCCTCACCAACCTCTGCGTCGATCAACCGATTGAGCTTCTCGTTCATGGCGACAACGAGTTCCCGGTGTTGCTTGCTATTCATCGCGAGATTGTTCATTTCGTATGGATCGGCTCTCACATCGAACAGCTCTACATCGTTCATCAGGTAAAGGTCCTCGAAAGTCGTGGGGCGGTTGTGTTGCTTCGGCGAAAAATAGCGCGTGAATTGGTACCGCCCATCGAACACCGACCGTACCGCGCCACGCTTCATCATGTCGGGGCGGATGCCTGCACTTTTGAGATCGCTCGATTTGCCTCCCTGTTGCATGTAGGTAACGGCTTTGTTGAGAAAATCCCCGTCGAGGTAAGCGAACATGTTGTAGTTGAAGAGCGCGCCGTCGCGAACGGCCGTGAACTCGGCCCGCTGAGGAGCCGCGAGGAGTCCGGACAAATCCTTTCCGGGAAGGTCTTTGACAATCCTGGCCCGTTTGTCCGGTGCGACCGCACTAAGCCCTATCAGCGTCGGCGCGATATCCACGTGCGAGGTGACGGCCCGACACTGCTGCCCGCCTGCGTGCGCGGGGTGAGCGATGATCAACGGTACGTTGTTTTGCTCGCGGTACGAGACTGCACCCTTGGCGTGAAGTTGATGCGCGCCATCCATGTCACCATGATCGGCGGTCAAGATCACGATCGTCTTGTCGGCAAGACCCGAGGCGTCCAGCGCGGCGAGAACGGTCTCGATGTTGCGATCCACATCGCGCATGCAATTCAGATAATAGTTGTGGCGCCGGCGCCAGCGGGAATCCTCGTTCGGGATGTGGCCGACCAGCGCGTCGTGGGCCCTCAGGAAATCACGGTGCGCCGGAGGGCGGCCCGGCGCGTCAAGTGCCTGAAAGTGGCTCGCCGGGAGCTTGAAGTCCCACTGCTTGGCATAGAGCGGATCGACCGGATCGCGCGCGACGCGCTTGATACCGCTTTTTGTCTGGACCACCGTGCCGGGGGCATCGGTGTTGTAGTACATTACATCGTGCGGGTTGACGAGGTTGACGGCGAGGAACCAAGGCTTGCCTTCCTGTGACAGATCGCGTGCCTTGCCGCGCAGCCAGTTGACGCCCATTGCAGCGATGATCGCGTCGTGCAGGTATCCGCCCCGCGTGTGTGCGATGATGTCGCCCACGCCGAAGTAATCGGCGAAACCGTACGCCTCCATCTCCTCCGTGAAAATCTTGGTCAGATGGCCATGTTCGTTGACCGTCTCAAATTCCCTGGTCAGATGCCACTTGCCTTTGTAGGCCGTGTAGTAGCCGGCGTCGCGCATCATATCGCCAAGGGTCGGAATCTCGGTCGACATGCTCTCGATCCAGGGGAAATTCGTGTTGTCGAACATTTTCGTGTGCTGGATGTGCCGCCCGGTATAGAGCACCGAGCGGGAAGGCGTGCACACGCATGAACCGATGCGGTGATTGACGAACGTTGTGCCTCGTTTCATCAATCGCTCGTGTGCAGGCAACCGATAACCCGCCGGGAGTTCTCCTGGCCGGAACAATCGCTCCTGGTCGACCAGGAGGAACAGGATGTTGTAGGGCTGCGCGCTCTCGCGGGCTGCCTTGGTCGAGCCAACGGCCGCATGGACTTGCCCGCTCGCATCGGCCGCGGCGCCGAGTCCCAGAGCCACCGCACCCATTCCAGCCGTGCGCAGGAAGCCTCGACGCGAGTCAGCCGGTCCCTGCGGATGATCGTTACTCATGCCCTATCCTTTCTTAGTCAGGAGGCATTGCGGTAGATAGTTGATCTTCAGCCGGTCGATCTTGCCCATTGAACTTGAAGGGAGCGCGGTCGTGGGACGCCAGCAAAGTCCAGGCAAACGCAAGTTGTTCGCCAAGATCGTTCAATTTACCGCGCGGCAGCAATCGAAATGAGGTGCCGGCCCCACCTGACGGAGCACTCCCCAGTCTGGCGCAAGGACCGAGCGGTGGCTATGCAAAAAGCAGCCAAACCTGCGGCATCATGTCCGCTCCTGGCGGCACCTTTGAGACATGCCCGCCTATCCTGAGAATGTCCGTTCACCGGCTGCTCGCCGAAGTTCATGAGAAGTTATGGACCGACCGGCCGCCGTGAGGCTCTTCCATGCGCTGCGAGGGGAGGCCAACCATGATTGCGTGGCTAGTTGCCGGTCGATTTTGGGGTTCAGTATGTCACAAAACGGCTTGTTCTGGACGCGATAAAGCGAGCGAGTTGCGCCCCGTACGCGTGCTTTGCAAATGCCGAGGTTGCAGCCATGTCCTCCGCGCTCAATCTCAACGATGGCTTGGAGCTACTTCTTCAAAGATGCCGACAGCGACGTTTGTTCGCCTTGCGCTTGAGTGGCTTCTTGGACGCGCTGCCGGCGTCCATCGGGTGGTCAGCGCGTGCCGGCACGATCCCCACAAGCAACGATATCCCGGGGAGATTTTCGACCCGCTCCCTCCGGCGGAGAGAACACCGCCAGGTATCCGCTGCCCCCTGCGAGCTTATGTGTGGCGACCGCGCGATAGCCGACAGCGGTCAGTTCGCAACGCAAGAGCTCTATTGGCGTGCCATGTTTCGACGTCGGAAGCTCAAGGTCGACAATTCCAACCCGCGCACCCCGCTTCAAGGCGGGCGAGAGATTGTAGAGGAAGGCATAGGGTTGGGCTATCTCGTGATACATGTGCACAAGGATTGCAGCATCCAGCGAGGAAGCGGGCAGGCGCGGGTCGTGTGGTTCGCCGAGCGCGAATTTGACGTTCGTCAACTTCAGGCGTTCTATTCGCCGGGCGAGCTTGACGAGGTAATCCCGCGTAACGTCCTGGGCAACGACAGAGCCTTCGGGCCCGACGAGGTGCGAGATCCTGACTGTGTGGTAACCGCTGCCTGCACCAATGTCGCCGACTGTCATGCCCGGCTTTAGTTCAAGAAGACGGGCGATTTGACCGGTTTCATTCAGGGCGTCGCGGTGCTCTTCGGCAGAGCGGCGTGGGCTGACAATCTGCGCAACAGGGCGCTGAGGTAAGGGAAACTCGTTAGCAGCGGCTCCGGGGGGAGCCAGATTACCAATGTCAGCGGCGTATGCGCGAGTTGCGGCAAACGCCACTAGCGTCGCTGCACGGGCCAGTGCTATCACGGGCCTGCCGAGCATTCGCAGCCGGTTCAGGCGCGGTCGTGCAGTTTTTGTGAGCTCAACATGTGGACTCACCGTGATGTCAACGAGGTTGAACGTCACAGCCAACTCCATCTGTTCGCCTTGCGCTGGAGCACCCAACGAAGCCTAAGTGAGGATGCTGAGTGCTCGAAGTCAACTCGTAAAGCCCGGCTGACCGTCGGCAACATCATCAGAATGCTGGCCCGCGTGCCGAAGTCCCGCGCAGGCTGTCACTTCGCTACGGCCATCGGACTGCGCGCCACAGCTCGACGATGAGGCCAGTGTCACCCGGCTGTATCCAACCATCATTCGTTCACATACTGCAACAGGATGCCTGACCATAGCTAATGTCGGTTGTTGGCACTGGCCATGCCGACCGGCCGTGGACGATGTTCGCTCCCGGGAGAAGACGAGAAATCATGATGTCGGGACAAGCCGACGCGAATGACCCAACTGAGACATCCGAGCCTGATCAGTATCTGAGGCCGGTCGGGCGCCATTTCTCACTCGCAGCGTATTCACAAAGTGCTAGGCTTTGGGCCCGGGACGAGACGTGTTCTTGGGGGATGCATGCGGCGACGCGAGTTCATCACGCTGCTGGGAGCTGCGGCGGCAGCTTGGCCGCTGGCCGCGCGCGCGCAGCAGCCCGCAGGGCGGGTCTACCGGGTGGGTTATTTCGCAACCACCTCGCGTGAACGATCGCTCCATCTCATGAAGGCGTTCGAAGAGGGCCTGCGGAGCCTCGGCTACCGTGTTGGCGAGAATGTCGCCATCGAGTACCGCTTTGCCGATGGCGAGATGGGACGGCTATCCGCGCTCGCCACAGACCTGGTCAGGCTCGGTGTCGACGTCATCGTTGCAGGGAACAATACGAACACGGTTGCCGCCATGAAGGTGACCACGACCATCCCGATCGTCGTGGCCAGCAGTGCCGATCCAGTTAGTGCCGGGCTTGTCGCCAGTCTGGCGCGCCCCGGCGGGAACGTGACCGGGATCGCTCAGGACACGGGCGGCGAGCAACATGTCAAGCGGCTCGAGTTGGTGAAGGACACACTGCCGAACGTCTCGCGTGTGGGTGTTCTGTGGAATCCGGACTTCTCGCCCAATCCCGCCCGGCTGTCGTCGATGCGGGAGGCTGCCCCGGCGCTGGGCTTGACCCTTGTCCCGGCTGAAGCACGCGGGCTGGACGCACTCGAACAAGCGTTCGCGACGATGGTGAGAGCGCGCGCGCAGGCGCTCGTCGTACTGAGCGATGGCGTGCTCTTCAACTTTCGTGGACAGATTGGCGTCATGGCCATCAGAGATCAGCTGCCGGCAATCGCTGCCGCAAGAGAATATGCTGAGACGGGTTCTCTTCTGACGTACGGGATTGATTTACGAGATGGATTTCGTCGATCCGCCGCCTTCGTCGACAAGATTTTCAAGGGTGCAAAGCCTGCCGACCTGCCGATCGAACAACCGACCAGATTCGAGCTAGTGATCAATTTGAGGACCGCGAAGGCGCTTGGCGTTATCATGCCTCCAGCGCTGCTAGCCCGCGCCGACGAGGTGATTGAATAGGGATACAATTTTCTGCAGTGCACGAGTCCGCTGCTGACACTTTAAGTCAGGAATAGGCACCCAAAGCGGACATCAGCCGACCGCTCTGATCCATGATTGGCGAAATGGCTATTCCCGGCAAACAATCCCGTCATGGGCTGCGGCAAAATTCAGGATCTGTTCGGCGCAGGCCCGCGGCTGCAGCATCCCGAGCATCGCGTAGGGTGTGTCGAGATGCGTCACGCGCACGGAGGCGATGTTGTCGCGCAGCGCGGCTTCCTGATCGGCGGACGAGATATTGCTGCCGGTCGGATAGAGTGCGAGCGTCGGAGCCTCGATCTTTTGCAAATACGGCCTGGCGTCGACGGAGCCGGCGAAATCGACCATCGCAGCGACGACATCGACGTCGGCCTTCCCTACTTCCCTGGCGTACCAATCCATGAAGGCCGGATCGAAACCGGCGGGAAATCGCGCCAGCGTGTTCGACTTGCGCACCCAGCCCTCGACGCCGAGCGCCCTGATGGCCTCGACCCAGCTTGGAAAGCCGACCGCATAGGCGCTGCGGATCCAGTCATTGGCCCACACCGCCGGCGCCAGCACCGACAGCGTGCGCAGGCGCTGCGGCCGCTCGGCGGCGAAAATCAGCGTGATGGCGCCACCGATCGCTTCGCCGACCAGGTGAAAATTCGTGGCGCCCGCGTTGTCGGCCACCGCCTCGATGTCCCCGACATAGGCGGCAAGCGAGAGCGCGTGCGCCGGATCATTCAGCGGCGTCGATTGTCCGAGCCCGCGCAAGTCAGGACAGATCACCCGGTAGAACCGCGCCAGATACGGCACCATGTTGAACCAGAACTCGCCCGATCGGGCGAAGCCGTGGATCAGGATGATGGTCTCGGCCTTGCGCCAGCGGTCGGTGTAGTCGTGAACCGCGTAGTGCAACGGTGTGCCGTCAGCGGCCTTGACCGTCGGCATGGCGGCGCTACCGTCAGTTCGGTTTCAGACGGAGTTCTCTGGCGAGCTGCTCCATCTGGACGAATTCGCTTTGCGCGTATTTGGCGGCGTCTTCGGCGCTGATCACCCAGACCTCCTCGCCGCGCTTGGCCGCCATCGCCTTGAATTCGGGACTTTGCGCCGCCCGGGTCAGAACGTCGCGCAGGTTTTCAAAGCGATCCTGGGGGATATCGCGCGGCGCGATGACCGCGCGCCACAGCAATGTCTGGGATGGCGCCATCTTGACGTCATCAAGGCTTTCGACGTCGGGCAGCGTCGGAAAGCGCCGCGCCGTGGTCAGCAGCAGGCACTTTGCTTTTCCTTCGGCGACAAATTGCGCGATCGAGGCGATGGCGCCGCCATAGATGTCGATGGTGCGGGACAGGAAGGCCGTCACGGTCTGGTCGGCGCCGGTAAAGGGGATGATCCGCTGGCGGATGCCCTCGGGTTGAAAAATCCGTGCGGTCGAAAACTGCACGAAGGCGCCGACGCCGTCCGAACCATAGGTGTATTTGTCGGGGTTGTTCTTTAGCTCGGCGAGGAACTCGGTAGCGTTCTTCGCCGGAAAATCCGGGTGGACGCAGAGCACGCCGGCGGCCTGCGTGATCATCGCAACAATGCGGTAGTCGGCCTGCTGGAAGCTTTGCGCCGCGACATGCGGGGCCATGGTGATGGCGCCGCTCGGCACCCCGCCGATGGTGTAGCCGTCCGGCTCGGACTTCGTCACAAAGCCGACGCCGATGGTGCCGCTGGCGCCGGGCTTGTTCAGGATCACGATCGGCTGGCCGAGCATCGGCGCTGCGACCTGGGCCAGCGACCTCATGATGGTGTCGGTGCTGCTGCCGGGCCCGGCGGGCACCACCAGCTGAACCGGCCGTTCGGGATAGTTGTCGGCCGACGCCGGCGAAACTACGCCGGCCATGAGGGCAGCTACTACGGCGACCGCGCCGATTCGGGCCAGCCCGGCAAACCGGCGCGACCAGGGGCAGCACATCATGTCAGCGAGTTTCTCCGTCGTGTCCTTCGCAATTGCCAGCAAGCGCCGTGACCTGAGTTCCGGCCGGCGACAACGCTGGGTTTTGCCTACGAAAACTTGTGACTTGCGGGAGCAAATCTTGTCTAATGAGTTAAAGGAAATCGGGTATAAGCTTTTCAAATGAATGACCTCCCCCGTACCCAGGCCCTGCGCTGCTTCATTACCGTGGCGCGCGAGGGCGTTGTGTCGCGCGCGGCCAGTTTGCTGAACCTGACCCAGCCGGCCGTCAGTTTGCAGCTAAAAGGGCTGGAGGAAAGTACCGGCCTGCTGCTTTTCAACCGAACACCGGGCGGCTTTACCCTGACCGAAGCCGGCGCCGCCCTGCTGCCGCTGGCGCACAAGGCGATATCGGCCTCGTCGGACTTCAAGACGATGGCGGATTCCCTGCGCGAGTCGGTACGGGGATCGCTTCGGGTCGGCACGATCCTGGATCCCGAGTTCATCCGGCTTGGACCTTTCGTGCGGAGCCTCGCCACTTCCTTAAAACAGACCGAAGTCTTCCTGCGCTACGGCATGAGCGACGACGTGCTGGCGCAGATCGGCAGGGGTGACCTCGACGTCGGATATTATGTCGACGCCACGCCTCCGGAATCGCTGTCGTTCCCGAGCTTCTCCGAGCGCCACATCGACGACGGAAAGTACCAGCTCGCGCCGCTGATGAGCTACCCGTACCGGGTGATTGCCCCAGCGGAATGGAGCGACCGGGTGATCGGCAAGGACTGGCCCGACCTGATCGGCCTGCCGTGGCTCGCGACGCCGCCGCACTCGGCGCATCGGCGCCTGCTCGACAATATCTTCCGCCCCATGGGCTCGCTGCCGAAGCGCGTGGCCTATGCCGACCAGGAAGAGGCCATGATCGACTTCGTCGAATCCGGCATCTGCCTCAGCCTCGCGCGCGACTGCACCCTCGATCGCATCACCCGCAAGCGGAACTTCGTGATCGCCGACAAGGTGACGGTGACCTGCGACCTCAGCTTTGCCTGCCTGACATCGCGGCGGCACGAACCGGTGATTTCGCACGCTTTCTCGGCCATGCAGGCGGTGTGGGATTTGAAGCCGACCAATGCGCTGCCCGCGCCGGTGGTGACGCCAAGGTCGCGGAAAAGCGCACGAAGATAACCAGACCCGCCGAATTAGCCGTCAGATCTTGCCATCGGAATCGCAGATCGATTTCAGCGCTCGCCATTCCTCAGGCGTCAGCAGCGGCGGCTTGCTCGCCGGCCGGTCTTCCCGGGTCATCCGCGCCAGCCGATCCTCGCTCATCGGATGGCTGGAGATGATGGACAGGCCCTTGCCTCCCTTGCCGGTGACGCGAACCAGCAACTCCCCCATCGGCTTGGTCGGCCGGCCCAGCCGGTGCATGACATCGATCGAGAAGCCGTCGGCATCCTGCTCGGCCTCGCGCGAATGCGACGAGGTGACCAGCGTCTTTGAAGCAAAGATCAGGGCGCTGGAGCCCGTGATGTCGCCGAACAGCAACCCGACCAGAAACGCTGTGCCGCCGTCGCGGATCAATCCCCGCATGTTGTCGCGATGCTTGTGGTGGCCGAGTTCATGCGCCAGCACGCCCGCGATCTCGTCGGCGCTCTCGGCCTTCGCCAGCAATCCGTTGAACATGTAAACCCTGCCACCCGGCAGCGCGAAGGCATTGGGCACCGCCGAAGACAGCACGCTGGATTGAACGGCCGTATCCATCCCAGCGGATTCGCGTATCGCGGTCATGAGCTTGACGAAGGCTTTTTGTCCGGCCGCATTGTCGCAGACCTTGGCGTCGAAGATCGTCTTGACCTGACTTTCGGCCGCCTCGCCGAGCCGCCGTTCAAAGGCCTCCGGCACCAGCGGCGCCAGACGATCGGCGGCGAGCGGGACACCGAACAATACCACCGCGATGATCGAAACCGTGGCGGCGAGCGACCAGCCGACAATCGCGGCGACACCGCGGCGGCCCGGCGTGTTCTCGTCCAGAGTTGCGCAACGCGAGACCAGGTCGGCCGCGACCGCGGCATCGCGAACCTCCAGGCGCGCCAGCGCCGGTGCCGTCAGAGCACTGAGGCGCAGCATGCCGGAGGGACCGTCGGCGCGGCGGATATCGGCATAGGCCCATGCCGCAACGGTCGTTTCGCCGTCGCGGATTTCCAGCCGGTGAGCAAAGTGCAGCGTGACCGCGCGCCGCTGGTTCGACTTGCCGTCGAAATAGATCGCCGAACCGCCCGGCTGCGATTTCGGGCCGTCAGGCGTGTCGCTGTCCGTGACGGTACCGGTCATGCGGTAGACCCTTTTTTTGACGCGTTTTCTTGACGCGAACCGGTACCCACCTCGCTTGAAAACGCTTTAGAAGCCCGCGACGTCAAGGCCATCAGCAAAACCTTCACCAAGCGCATTGGCCAGTTCACCCCTTGCCGAAACATTGGCGGCCGCTTCGATGCCGTGGATGTTGATCGATTCCAACACCCGCACCCAGAGATCGCGCATCAGATAGACGCGGATCACGACGTTGAGCGCCAGTGCGAACACCAGGTAGCCGAGGCCTGCGAGCACCAGCAACAGGATGCTCTGAGAAGATTCCTGCGACTTGAAGAACTCGCCAATTCCCTCGCCGCTCATGCTGGCAACCAGCGCCGTGGCAGCTGCGAGGTAGACCGAGAAAACCAGACCTAGCACGACCATCCAGCCGACCACCTTCCAGTACAGGCCGATCAGCCGGCTGCGCGGCAATTCCGATTCCAGGCGCACGCCGCCGATCCGGATGCCGGACAGCCACCAGCGCCATTCGACCGCCTTGAACGCGCCGTAGATGAAGGGTGCGAACAGCGGCATCAGGAATGCCATCGGTGCGAGCAACCACAGCCACCAGCCGCGCTTGAAGAATTCCCAGCCGCTTCCCTCGAACTTCCCCTGCAGATCGCCATAGTATGAATGGCGCATCTTGTAGCGCTCGAGCGCCGCCGTGCGCCATGGCAGCGCCAGGCCGAAGGTCACCATCGACAGCAGGCCCCACAGCGACGCCTGCAAGGCATAGATCCAGCCCGAGCCACTCATCCAGAACCGCACGCCGCGCCACACCGTGCGCGTCAGGCGATAGCGGCGGGCGCGAAAAATCGCGAACTGCCCGAACAGATAGAAGAAGGCGACCAAGGGAATGCTGGCGAACGCCTTGTAATGCTCGGCTTCGAGGCCGGCGAGAAAGTAGGCCAGATAGATCGGCACCAGGATCGCCAGCGCAACCAGGAACCCGATCAGCAATTCCCGGCCCCGGCCGGTATATTCGGCGCCATCGCCGTCGATCTGGGTATTGCTCCAGAGATGGCGGCGGATGTCGGTGGTGAGCCAGAAGCGGTAGAAGCCCAGCGTCACCAATTCCAGCCCGGCGCCGCGCTTCACCAGATGAAAGAATTCATCACGCTTGCCGGAAAACCCCACCGGCATCGGCGGCGGTTTCGGCAGCGGCGGCGGCGATGGCGGCCCGAGCGGGGTCCAACTCATCTCGTTCACGGGTCAACTCCAAGGCAGCGGGCAACAAATCGGGTTTACACGAATTTGTCGACTGGAGTGTGATCCGGTTCACTTACGCCGACTTGTCGAACAGCTCCCGCCCGATCAGCATGCGCCGGATTTCGCTGGTTCCGGCGCCGATTTCGTAGAGCTTGGCGTCGCGCAACAGCCTGCCGGTCGGATAGTCGTTGATGTAGCCATTGCCGCCGAGCAGCTGGATGGCGTCGAGCGCGCATTGCGTCGCCTTCTCGGCGGCATAGAGGATGGCGCCGGCCGCGTCCTCGCGCGTGGTCTCGCCGCGGTCGCAGGCTTTCGCCACCGCGTACACATAAGCGCGCGAGGCGTTCATCGTGGTGTACATGTCGGCGATCTTGCCCTGCACCAGCTGGAAGGTGCCGATCGGCTGGCCGAACTGCTTGCGCTCATGCACGTAAGGCAGCACCACGTCCATGCAGGCCTGCATGATGCCGATGGGACCCGCGGCCAGCACCGCGCGTTCATAATCGAGGCCCGACATCAGGACGTTGACGCCGCGGCCGACTTCGCTGAGCACGTTCTCTTCCGGCACCTCGCAATTGTCGAACACCAGTTCGCAGGTATCGGAGCCGCGCATGCCGAGCTTATCGAGCTTTTGCGCGGTCGAGAATCCCTTCATGCCCTTCTCGATGATGAATGCCGTAATGCCGCGCGGGCCGGCATTGGCGTCGGTCCTGGCATAGACCACCAGCGTGTCGGCGACCGGGCCGTTGGTGATCCACATCTTGCTGCCGGTCAGCACGAAGCGGTCGCCCTTCTTGTCTGCGCGCGTCTTCATCGACACCACGTCGGAGCCGGAATCCGGCTCCGACATCGCCAGTGATCCGACATGTTCGCCCGAGATCAGCTTCGGCAGATATTTGCGCTTCTGCGCGTCGTTGCCGTTGCGGCGGATCTGGTTGACGCAGAGGTTGGAATGCGCGCCGTACGACAGGCCGACCGCCGCGGACGCCCGCGACATTTCCTCGACCGCAATACAGTGCTCGAGATAGCCGAGCCCGGTGCCGCCATATTCCTCCTCGACGGTAATGCCGTGCAGGCCGAGCGCGCCGATCTTGGGCCAGAGATCCCTTGGAAACTGGTTGCTCTTGTCGATTTCGGCCGCGCGCGGCGCGATCTCCTTGCTCGAAAAGGCAAACACGGTCTCGCGAATGGCATCCGCGGTTTCACCGAGATCGAAATTGAACATCCGGTACGCATTGGGAATCATGGTCGGGCGACCTCCGGCGAAATATCGTTGTTGGGATAAGCCTTAACCCCTGCAGGCGCGCTTGTCACGGGGAATGATACGGCTCCGTATCAGCTCCGACCGGGTGTAAAGTTCAATGCGGCCGAAGCATCAAAACTGTCCCTTGCCCCGGCACGTACGAACGGCTGTAATCGGCCCAAAATACCGCCACCGGGCGAATCCCGGCGCGCGGAGAACAATCAGGGAGCCGCTCCATGCAGGGAACCATCGAACTCACCCAGGATTCCATTGAACTGGACTCCCGGCAAAAGGCCGCACGCGAGCGCGCCTATTCGCTGCCGCTGGCCGAGTTCGACCCCGGCGATCCCGAACTGTTCAAGACCGATACGTTCTGGCCGTATTTCGACCGGCTGCGCCGGGAAGCGCCGGTGCATTACTGCAAGGACAGCATGTTCGGGCCGTATTGGTCGATCACCAAATACAACGACATCATGGATATCGAGACCAACCACGCGGTGTTCTCGTCGGCAGCCTATCTCGGCGGCATCACCATCCGCGACGTCGCAACCGATCTGCGCCGCGAAAGCTTCATCGCCATGGACCAGCCGCGCCACTCGGCGCAGCGCAAGACCGTGGCACCGATGTTCACGCCGACCCATCTCGACCAGCTTGCGATCAACATCCGCAAGCGGTCGGCCGAATGCCTCGACAATCTGCCGCGAGGCGAAGTGTTCGACTGGGTCGACCGGGTCTCGATCGAGCTCACCACGCAGATGCTCGCGGTGCTGTTCGACTTCCCCTGGGAGGACCGCCGCAAGCTGACGCGCTGGTCCGACATTGCGACGACGATACCCGGGCCCGGCGGCCTCGTCGCGACCGAAGAGGCGCGGCAGGCCGAGCTTCTGGAATGCGCGACCTATTTCGCCACGCTCTGGAAAGACCGGATCAACCAGCCACCGAAGAGCGATCTGCTGTCGATGATGGCGCACAGCGAAGCCACGCGCGACATGGACCCGAAGAATTTCCTCGGCAATCTGATCCTCTTGATCGTCGGCGGCAATGACACCACCCGCAACACGCTGTCGGGCAGCATCTATGCGCTCGCCAAGAATCCGGATCAGTACAGCAAGCTGCGCGACAATCCCGCGCTGATCGACAGTTTCGTTCCCGAGGTGATCCGCTGGCAGACGCCGCTGGCGCATATGCGGCGCACCGCGCTCGAGGACATCGAGTTCCGCGGCAAGCAGATCAAGAAGGGCGACAAGGTCGTGATGTGGTACGTCTCGGGCAACCGCGACGAAGAGGTGATCGATCGCCCCTACGAGTTCATCATCGACCGCGCCCGACCCCGTACCCACATCTCCTTCGGCTTCGGCATCCACCGCTGCGTCGGCTTGCGGCTGGCGGAACTGCAATTGAAGATTATCTGGGAAGAGATCCTCAAGCGCTTCGACAAGATCGAGGTGATGGATGAGCCGAAGCGGGTTTATTCAAGCTTTGTCAAGGGTTACGAGACCCTGCCCGCCCGCATCGCCGGCTAGGCCAGCAGTTCCGCCCAAACCGGCACGGGCTTTGCGCATCGGGCGTATGCAAGTTATAGTCTAATACATTTCCTATTGCGTTTGCTTGCACCCAGGGATGACTGACGATGAACGTCCTGACCGCGATCCGAGCCGACAGACAAGAGCTTCTGCGCGCCGCGCGCGAGGAGGCCTACTCGACGCCGCTCAGCGAATTTCACCCCGGTGCGCCAAAGCTGTTCCAGAACGATACGTTGTGGCCGTGGTTCGAACGGCTGCGCAAGGAAGAGCCGGTGCATTACTGCACCAACTCGCCGATCGAGCCTTACTGGTCGGTGACCAAGTACAACGACATCATGCATGTCGACACCAACCACGGCATCTTCTCTTCCGACTCGACGCTCGGCGGCATCTCGATCCGTGACGTGCCGCCAGGTTACGACTATCCGAGCTTCATCGCGATGGACCAGCCGCGGCACTCGGCGCAGCGCAAGACGGTGTCGCCGATGTTCACGCCGACGCATCTGGACGAGCTGGCAAAACTGATCCGCGAGCGCGCCTGCAAGGTGCTGGACAATCTGCCGCGCAACGAGACCTTCAACTTCGTCGACCGGGTGTCGATCGAACTGACGACGCAGATGCTGGCGACGCTGTTCGACTTCCCCTGGGAAGAGCGCCGCAAGCTGACGCGCTGGTCCGACGTCTCGACCGCGCTGCCCAAGAGCGGCGTGGTGGAATCGCCCGAGCAGCGACGCCAGGAAATGGACGAATGCTATGCCTATTTCTCAAAGCTCTGGAATGAGCGCGTCAACAGCGAGCCGCGCAACGATCTGCTCTCCATGATGGCCCATAGCGAAGCGACGCGGCACATGGACCCCGATAATCTGATGGGCAACATCATCCTCTTGATCGTCGGCGGCAACGACACCACCCGCAACACCATGAGCGGCTCGGTGCTGGCGCTGAACGAACATCCCGAGCAGTACCAGAAGCTGCGCGACAATCCGGCATTGATCGATTCCATGGTGCCGGAAGTGATCCGCTGGCAGACGCCGCTGGCGCATATGCGGCGCACCGCGCTGGTCGATACCGAAATCGGCGGCAAGAAGATCGCAAAGGGCGATCGCGTCGTGATGTGGTACGTCTCCGGCAACCGCGACGAAGAGGGCATCGAGAAGCCCGACGAATTCATCATCGACCGCGCCCGGCCCCGTACGCACCTTTCGTTCGGCTTCGGCATCCACCGCTGCGTCGGCATGCGGCTGGCCGAGCTGCAGCTGAAGATCGTCTGGCAGGAGATGCTGAAGCGGTTCGATCGCATCGAGGTGGTCGGCGAGCCGAAGCGGGTCTATTCCAGTTTTGTGCGCGGCATCGAATCGCTGCCGGTGCGAATCCCGGCCTAGTGGTGGGCAGGCTTGCGCTTTGCCCACCGCTCAAGCTCCCTATAACATCGCGGCATGGCAGCTTGAACCAGATGAGAAGGCTGCACTGCGGTCTTCTGGGCTAAACCTTGGGCGTGGTCACGCAGGAGACGTGGCCCGGAACCGAGGCTGCCATGAACGATGCTGCTGTCAGGGATGACGCCAAAGACGATACCCAGGCCGGCCAAAGCTGGCCGCTCCAGATCTACAGGACCCTGAAAGCGCATGGCGTTGCACAGATCTCCTATGTTCCCGATGCCGGCCACTCCCGGCTGATCGAGCTGTCGCACGCCGATCCCGCGATCCAGACCACCGTGCTGACCACCGAAGAGGAAGGCGTCGCGCTGTCCGCCGGCGCATGGCTCGGCGGCGACCGCTCGGTGCTGTTGATGCAGTCGAGCGGCGTCGGCAATTGCGTGAACATGTTTTCGCTGGCCGCGAGCTGCCGCCTGCCGTTCCTGACATTGGTGACGATGCGCGGCGAATGGGCGGAATTCAACCCGTGGCAAATTCCGATGGGCAAAGCGACGCCGCAGGCCTTCGAAATCATGGGCGTGACGGTGTTCCGGCTCGAGCGGCCTGAAGATGCGGAAGAGATTATTTCGGCCGCCTGTTCGCTGGCATTCGAGAGCGACCAGCAGATCGCGGTGCTGATTTCGCAGCGCATGCTCGGCCGCAAGAAATGGACGGAGACGAAGTGATGGTCCAGAATTTTACGCTTGGTCGCCGCGAGGCCGTCAGGTCGTTGCTCGCCGATCGCAAGGACCTGCTTGTCGTGACCGGGCTCGGCTCGGCGTCCTACGACGTGTTCGATGCCGGTGAGCATCCCGGTAATTTCTATTTGTGGGGCGCGATGGGCGGGGCCGGCATGGTCGGCCTTGGCCTTGCGCTGGCACAACCGAAGCGGCCGGTCGCCGTCATCACCGGCGACGGCGAGCAGCTGATGGGCATCGGCAGCCTGCTGACGATCGCCACCAAGACGCCGGGCAATCTGACCATCGTCATTCTCGACAACGGCCATTTCGGCGAGACCGGCATGCAGGTCAGCCATTCCGGTCTCGGCGCCCAGCTCGACGTGATCGCGACCGGCGCGGGCTTTCGCTCGGTCACCGAGATCACCGACATCAAGGGCATCAATGATTATCGGCCGACGCTGCAGCGCGTCGACCAAGGGCCGCGGCTGGCGCGCATTCGCATCGCTACCGGCCATGTCGATCGCGCGCTGCCGCCGCGCGACGGCGTGTTCCTGAAGAACCGGTTCCGGGAAAATCTGGGGTTTGCGGTTTCGTAGAGCGTGATGAGGCTAAATTGGACTGGTGTGGCGGCATACTCTCTGCACCTCTCCCGCTTGCGGGGGAGGTCGACGCGCGAAGCGCGGCGGGTGGGGGCTCCCTCCACACGAAGAGTCTCACTCGTGGATAGACCCCCACCCCAGCCCTCCCCCGCAAGCGGGAGAGGGAGCGCACTGCCTTCTCGGTTACTAGTGGACTTTGGCTCTTCAGCCGACCTGGATATCCCAAAGGCCTTCCTTGCGGCAGGCATCGACCTCCTTGCGGAGCAGATCAGTGACGAGCGTGATGGCGGTCGAACCGGGATGCTCGATAGGGGAAGCGATGGTGAGTTCGCGCATCGGCGCCGGTTTCGAAATCGTGGCGACTTCCAGCCGGCCGTCGGCGACTTCCGCGCGCAGCGAGGACGGCGGCAGCAGGGCGTATCCGAGGCCCTCCTCGACCAGGCTGGTCAGGACGCGAAACGAGTCCGCCTCGACCTGGACATCAAGCTTCAGTTTCTTCTTTGCCGCCGCATGCTCGATCAGCGTCCGGAGCCCGTGCGAATGACTGGGCAACACCAACCGCTGCCGCAGCAGCCAGTCGATATCGACCTGCTTCTTCTTCGTCAGCCCGCAACCGCGCGGGCCGACGGCGACGATCTTGTCGCGGCCAAGGTGTTGCACGGTGAGGTGCAGATCGGCCGACGGCCCGTAGATCACGGCCAGATCCATCTGGCCGCGGTGCAGCCACTCGATCAAATGTCCGCTGTAGCTCTCGACGATGCAGAGCGAGATGCCCGGATAGCTTTCGACCGTGCGGCGGGCGAGGCGCGCGGAAATCACGCAGCTCACAGTTGGAACCAGCCCCAGCACCACCCGTCCCGACGGCGGCCCGCCGGAGGACTGGATATCGTCGCGAATCTGATCGATGTGCCGGACGATGCCGGCGGTCCGCGCCAGCAGCAGACGGCCGGCCTCGGTCAGCACCATGCCGCGGCCGTTGCGGGTAAACAGCTCGGCGCGCAGCTCGTGTTCGAGCAGCTTGATCTGGCGGCTCAGCGCCGGCTGCGCGATCCGCAGCGTGTCGGAGGCTTTGCTGAGGCTACCGAGCTCAGCCACGCAACTGAACGTCCTCAGCTGTCGGAAATCCATGCTTGCCAATCTTGGAATGCAAGTTAATACGCTATAACAATTAAGCATAGGGACTTCACGGTGGTTTCACAACTGCAAGCCCATCCCCAACCACAACGACGGCACTTCAAATGACCGCACACGAACAACCCGACGAGTACGCCGATATCCGCAATGCGGTCGCGAAACTCTGCGCCCAGTTCCCCGGCGAATACTGGCGCAAGCTCGACCGCGAGATGAAATATCCGAGCGAGTTCGTCGATGCGCTGACGCAGGCCGGCTATCTCTCGGTGCTGATCCCCGAGGAATACAACGGCGCCGGGCTGAAACTGTCCGCGGCGGCCGCGATCCTCGAAGAAATCCAGCGCGCCGGATGCAATGGCGGCGGCTGCCACGCCCAGATGTACACGATGGGCACGCTGCTTCGGCACGGCAGCGACGAGCAGAAGGCAAAATGGCTGCCCAAGATCGCCAGCGGCGAATTGCGGCTGCAGGCGTTCGGCGTCACCGAACCGACCAGCGGCACGGACACCTCCTCGCTGAAGACCTTTGCCAAACGCGACGGCAACAACGGCTACATCGTCAATGGCCAGAAGATCTGGACCAGCCGCGCCGAATATTCCGACCTGATGATCCTGCTGGCGCGCACCACGCCGAAGGAGGACGCCAAGAAGCGCACCGATGGTCTGTCGGTGTTCATCGTCGACATGCGCGAAGCGAAAGGCAACGGCCTCGAGATCCGCCCGATCCGCACCATGATGAACCACGCCACCACAGAAGTGTTCTTCACGGACATGCGGGTGCCGGCCGAAAACCTGATCGGCGAGGAAGGCAAGGGTTTCCGCTACATCCTGTCCGGCATGAACGCCGAGCGTATCCTGATCGCGTCCGAATGCATCGGCGACGCCAAATGGTTCATCGCGAAAGCGACCGCCTACGCCAAGGAGCGCGTGGTGTTCGGCCGTCCGATCGGCCAGAACCAGGGCGTTCAGTTCCCGATCGCCAAGGCCTATGCGCAGATGCGCGCGGCCGAGCTGATGGTGAAGGAAGCCACCCGCAAATATGAAGCCGGGCTCGATTGCGGCGCCGAGGCCAACATGGCCAAGATGCTGGCGGCGGACGCTTCCTGGGAAGCCGCAAACGCCTGCGTGCAGACCCATGGCGGCTTTGCATTCGCCGAGGAATACGACGTCGAGCGCAAGTTCCGCGAGACGCGGCTCTATCAGGTGGCGCCGATCTCGACCAATCTCATTCTGTCCTTCGTGTCCGAGCATGTGCTCGGCATGCCCCGCTCCTACTGAGAACAAATAATGCTGCCGCTCGAAGGATTGATCGTCGTCGCCGTCGAACAGGCGGTCGCTGCGCCGTTTTGCAGTTCGCGGCTGGCGGATGCCGGCGCCCATGTCATCAAGGTGGAACGCCCCGAGGGCGATTTTGCCCGCGGCTATGACGCCGCGGCGAAGGGACAGAGCAGCTATTTCGTCTGGCTCAACCGCGGCAAGAATTCCGTGGTCGTGGATCTCGCCACCAAGGACGGGCGCGCGGCGATGGAAGAACTGATCGCGAGCGCCGACGTGTTGCTGCAAAACCTCAAGCCCGGCTCGATGGACAAGCTCGGCTTCTCGCTGGAGCGTTTGCGCAAGGATTATCCGGCGCTGATCTGCTGCACCATTTCCGGCTATGGCGATGACGGCCCCTATGCCGACCGCAAGGCCTATGATCTCTTGATCCAGGCGGAGAGCGGCCTCGCCTCGATCACCGGCGGACCGGAAGGCCCGTCCCGCGTCGGCATCTCCGTCGTCGATATCGCGACCGGCGCCACCGCCCATGCTTCGATCCTCGAAGCACTCATTGCGCGCGGACGCACGGGCGTGGGCGCCGATATCCGGATCTCGATGTTCGACGTGATGGCCGACTGGATGGCGGTGCCGCTGATCAATTCAGAAGCCGGCAATCCGCCGAAGCGGATGGCGCTGGCGCATCCTTCCATTGCGCCCTACGGCGTTTTCCAGTCGAAGGACGGCAAGGGCATCCTGATCTCGATCCAGAGCGAGCGCGAGTGGAAGAAGCTCTGTGCCGAGGTGCTGGATCAGCCCGATCTACCAAACGACCCGCGGCTGGCCAACATGGTCGAGCGCGTCAGGAATCGCGCCGTCACCGACCAGATCGTGGCCGACAGCTTTGCGACGATGAATCGCGTCGATCTCCTGAAGCGCCTGGCCAACGCCGACATCGCGTTTGCCGAGGTCAACACCATGGCTGACCTTGCCGTACATCCCCATCTGCGCCGCATCGAGGTCGATACGCCGAAAGGCAAGGTGAGCTACGCCGCGCCCGCCGCGATCTTCGTCGGCGAGAACAGGCATTATGGCGCGGTGCCTGCGATCGGCGAGCACGTCGAACTCCCCAAAGCTTCTGCACGGGCAAAATCGTCATGACGGAAAAACTCGACCTCGATCATTTGCGCGGCTGGATCGGAAAAACCACCGAGGCCTCGGACACCGTCACCGCGCAACTCGTGAAGGGTTTGCGCGCGACGCTGTTTCAGGAGATCGGTGAGCCCAGGACCGGCGATGCTGCACCCTGGACCACGCATTGGTGCCTGGCGCAGCCGGTGTTTCCGATGTCGCAACTCGGGCCGGACGGCCATCCGACCCGCGGCGGCTTCCTGCCGCCGGTGCCGCTGCCGCGCCGGATGTGGGCCGGCGGCGAACTCGAATTCCTTGATGCGTTGCGCGTCGGCGATGAGGCCAAGCGAACCTCGCGTATTGCCGACGTCACGATGAAGACCGGCAGCACCGGCGCGTTATGTTTTGTCTCGGTCGAGCACACCATCACGACGCCGCGTGGCGTAGCCATCCGCGAGCGCCAGGACATCGTCTACCGGGACATGTCGAGCACGCCGCCGGCGGCTTCCGGCAAGCCGGCCCCGCCGCCACCGGTCGCAAAGCACCGCGAAAGCCACATGGCCGACCCGGTGCTGCTGTTCCGCTATTCGGCGCTGACCTTCAATGGCCACCGCATCCATTACGACCGCGATTACGTCACCAAGGTCGAAGGCTATCCGGGCCTGGTGTTCCACGGCCCGTTGCAGGCTGCCCTGATTGTCGAGTTCGCGGCCAAACTGCACGGCGGGGCGGCGCCGAAGAAACTTGGCTATCGCGGCGTGCAGCCGCTGTTCGAAGGCAGCGAGTTCTCGGTCAATGCCAACGACACCGGCGCCGGCATGGAACTGTGGACCGCCAATTCGGACGGCCAGCCAACCATGAAGGGTACGGCTACGTGGTAGAGTTGATTTGACGTCATTGCGAGCGTAAGCGAAGCAATCCATACCTCCATGCAGGACGTATGGATTGCTTCGTCGCTTTGCTCCCTTGTGCAAACGCTTCGCGTTTGTCACAGGCAATGACGGAGCCCGCAATTAGCTCTGGGAGTCACTGATGTCGTCCCGCAAGCCCACCAAGACCGAAACCAAATCCACCACCGTCAAGGACGCCACCTTCAACCTGCTGCGGGCGTTCGGCGTCAAAAAGGTGTTCGGCAATCCCGGTTCGACCGAACTGCCGTTCCTGAGCGACTGGCCTGACGACATCGATTACGTGCTTGGGCTGCACGAAGCCTCCGTGGTCGGCATGGCCGACGGCTATGCGCAGGCGACCCGCAACGCCGGTTTTGTCAACCTGCATTCCGCCGCCGGCGTCGGCAATGCGCTCGGCAATATCTTCAACGCCTACCGCAACCAGACTCCGATCGTCATTACCGCGGGCCAGCAGGCGCGCTCGATCATGCCGCTGCTGCCATTCCTGTTTGCCGAACGGGCGACGGAATTTCCGCAGCCTTACGTGAAATACAGCATCGAGCCGGCGCGGCCTGAAGACGTGCCGGCCGCGATCGCGCGCGCCTATTACGTGGCGATGCAGCCGCCGTGCGGACCGACATTCGTTTCGGTGCCGGTCGACGACTGGACGCGCCCGACGCAGCCGGTCGAGGCGCGCCAGGTCAGCCGCGAACTCGGGCCTGATCCGGCTGCGATGAAGGCGCTGGTGTCAGCGCTCACCGACAGCAAACGTCCTGCCCTGGTCGTCGGCCCCAGCGTCGATCGCGCGGAGGCCGTCGACCTGATGGTGCGCGTGGCGGAGAAAGCCCGGGCCGCGGTGTGGGTCAGCCCGTTCTCGGCACGCTGTTCGTTTCCGGAGAGGCATCCGCAATTCGCGGGCTTCTTGCATGCCTCGCCGGGACAGGTTTCCGACGCGCTGCGCGACCACGACCTCGTGGTCGTGATCGGTGCGCCAATTTTCACCTTCCACGTCGAGGGTCACGCCTCGATCTTCGATGGCGCCACCACGATCTTCCAGATCACCGACGATCCGACCGCGGCGGCGGTGACGCCATCAGGCACCAGCATCGTCGCCACGATGAAGCCGGCGCTGACGATGCTGCTGGAACTGTTGCCCGAGACCAAGCGCGTGATCCCTGCGGGCCGCGCGCTGTTGCCCGCGCCTGCGGCCGCCGATCCGATCCCGACCGAATTCCTGCTGGATGCGCTGTTCCACGCCATGCCCAAGGATGCCGCGTTGGTCGAGGAAGCGCCGTCGCACCGCCCGGCGATGCAGAAATTCATGCCGATGCGCGGGCAGGACAGTTTTTACACCATGGCGAGCGGCGGCCTCGGCTACAGCCTGCCCGCCGCGGTCGGAATATCGCTTGGGCGCCCTGATATCCGCACCGTCTGCCTGATCGGCGATGGGTCGGCGATGTATTCGATCCAGGGGCTGTGGACCGCGGCCCGGCGCAAGCTGCCGCTGACGGTGGTCGTGATCAACAATTCCGGCTACGGCGCGATGCGCTCGTTCAGCCAGGTGATGCAGGTCCGCAACGTGCCCGGGCTCGAACTGCCCGACATCGACTTCGTCAAGATCGCCGAAGGCATGGGGTGTCACGCGGTCCGCGTCAGCAAGGCATCGGAACTTGGCGCTGCGCTGAAGCGCGGGCTCGCGAATGAGGGTGCCAGCCTGATCGAGGTGATGGTGGATTCGGCGGTGCCGCTGCTTTACACGAAGAAGGATTGACGGGGGTAGCCGGCCCCCACGTCATTACGAGCGAAGCGAAGCAATCCATCTTGCCGCGGAAAGAAAGCATGGATTGCTTCGTCGCTTCGCTCCTCGCAATGACGGCTGAGGGCGTAGCGCAAGCCCTAGTCACTTCCCGTACGCTTCCCGCATCTTGGCCTGGATCTTCGCCATGCCTGATATCCAGCGATCGTAGTTCTCGGTCTTCTTGCGCATGTAACCGAGCACCTGCGGGTGCGGCAAAATCGCAAAGGTTTCCTGCTCCAGGCCCGCGAGCACATCCTGCGCCACCTGTTCGGCCGACAGGTCGCCGTCGCCGGATTGCGGGCCTTTTGGAATCGACCTGAGCATCGCGGTATCGACGCCCTGCGGACACAGGATCGAAACCTTGATGCCGTCGGCTTTGTGCGAGATCGCGAGATTTTCCGCAAAGCCGACCGCGGCGTGTTTGGTGGTCGAATAGGCCGGGCTGCCGATCTGCGACAGAAGACCCGCCGCGGATATCGTGTTGAGGAAATAGCCGCCGCCACGCGCCTTCATGCGCGGGATCAGGTGCCGCGCGGCATAGACATGCGCCATGACATGAACGGCCCAGCTTCGCGACCAGGGCTCATCCGAAGTTCCGCCCGCGTTGGTGGACAGCGGATCGAAGCCGCCGCCGATGCCGGCGTTGGAGCAGAACAACGCGATCGGGCCGAATTGCTTCTCGGTCTCCTCGATGACGTGCAGGACATCCTTTTCCTTGCCGACATCGCATTTGAAGGCCGCGCCATTGATCGGCGTGGCGACGGTTCGCGCGCCGTCCGGATTGATGTCGGCGACCACGACCTTGGCCGCGCCCGCGCGGTGGAAGGCTTCGCACAGCGCCCGGCCGATGCCGCTGGCGCCGCCGGTGACAACCACGACTTTTCCGGTCACCTGCATGGCCGTTCTCCCCTTGATTACTGTTTTCAACTGAACCCGGATCGGAAACGTAAGCCTCGCCCGGAAAATTGTCACGGAGCGATAAAACGTGCCCCCCGGATCGTCAATGCGCCGTCCGATCCCCGGCCGCCATCGCAACTGAAGCTTGATTTTGGCCCGCCAATCGCCACTTTTGCGGGTGATCGCCCGCCCATTGTCTCATTGCCCTCTCATCGAGCCCTCCACGACGCATGGCCCCCAGTTTTCAGGATATCGTCGAGGAAGCGCGGCTGTCGGCGCGGGCGCTGTTGGATTACGGCGACAGCTTCTTCCACCCGACGGTGCGGCTCGGCGTCACCGGCCTGTCCCGCGCCGGCAAGACCGTGTTCATCACGGCGCTGATCCACGGCCTCACGCGCGGCGGCCGTTTTCCGGTGTTCGAAGCGTATGCGACCGGGCGCATCGCCCGCGCCCGGCTCGAGCCGCAGCCCGATGACGCGGTGCCGCGCTTCGACTACGAGAACCACGTCCGCACCCTGATCGAGGAGCGGAACTGGCCGGCCTCCACCGTCGACATCAGCGAACTCCGCCTGGTGATGGACTATCAGCGCCAGAACGGCGCCGATCGCACGCTGACGCTGGACATCGTCGACTATCCCGGCGAGTGGCTGCTCGACCTGCCGCTGCTCAACAAGAGTTTCGAGCAATGGTCGGCCGAGAGCCTCGCGCTCTCACGCGAAGGCCCGCGCGAAAAGCTCGCCACGCCGTGGCACGAACATCTGGCAACGCTGAACGCCGAGGCCCGCGAGGACGAACCGGCGGCGCGCATGGCGGCAAAGCTGTTCACAGACTATTTGCGCGCCTGCCGCGACGAGCGTTTTGCGATGAGTCTGCTGCCGCCAGGACGTTTCCTGATGCCGGGCAATCTTGCAGGCTCGCCGGCGCTGACCTTTGCGCCGCTTGACGTGCCAATCGACGGCACCGCGCCCGACGGTTCGCTGTGGGCGATGATGCGGCGGCGCTACGAGGCCTACAAGGACGTCGTGGTGCGGCCGTTCTTCCGCGATCATTTCGCGCGGCTCGATCGCCAGATCGTGCTGGTCGATGCGCTCGCGGCGTTCAACGCCGGACCGGAGGCGCTGCACGACCTGGAAGCCGCGCTCGCCGGCATCCTCGATTGTTTCCGGATCGGCCGCAGCACGATCCTGAGCAATCTGTTCCGGCCGCGGATCGACCGCATCCTGTTTGCCGCGACCAAGGCCGATCATCTGCATCATTCGAGTCATGACAGGCTGGAGGCAATACTGCGGCGAGCGGTCGCCAAGGCTGCCGACCGCGCCGAATATGCCGGAGCCGCCATCGACGTGGTGGCGCTGGCCGCGGTGCGCGCCACCCGCGAGGCGATGGTCGCGCGCGGCCGGGAAAAATTGCCCTCGCTGCTCGGCACGCCCGCCTCAGGCGAAGTCGCCAATGGCGACACGTTCGACGGCGAGACCGAGGTGGCGACCTTTCCGGGTGACTTGCCCATCGATCCCGAGGAACTGTTCAAGGGCACGTTCCGTGGGCTCTCCAGCACGCCTTCCGAAAAAGCCGACTATCGCTTCCTGCGCTTCCGGCCGCCGCTGTTGCAGCGCGAAGGTGACGCAGAACCCGCTTTGCCTCACATCCGCCTTGACCGCGCCCTCCAGTTCCTGATCGGAGACAGACTGCAATGAGCGAGAAGACGCCTCATCGGCGGCCGGCAACGTTCAAGCTCGACGATCCCGGCGTGATCGTGATGGATCCAGATGATGCCAGCCGCCCCGCGCGCGGCACGGTGCACATCACGCCGGAGCCCGACCCTGCGCAGTTGCCGGTGCCGATTGACAGGCCGCTGGTCCCGGCCAGGCGCGGCTTCCGCTGGGGCACGCTGTTCTGGACCGCCACCGGCGGGCTGGTGCTGCTCGGCCTCGGGCTCGGCGTTGTCAACCTGATCGAGGATCTGTTCGCGCGCAGCCAGACAATGGGTTACGTCGCGCTGGCGTTTGCCGTCGCCGCGGCGCTGGCGCTGACGGTTGTGATCGCGCGCGAAGCCTTCGGACTGGCGAGGCTTGCCGCCATCGAGAAGCTGCACCAGCGCGCCGCCGAAGTGTTGCTCAGCGACGATCGCGCCGCCAGCCGGGCCATCGTCAACGACCTCTTGAAGCTCGCGCATCAGAACCCGCAACTGGCGCGCGCCCGCGCCACGCTGGTGGGTCACGCCGACGACATCATCGACGGCGCCGACATGATCAAGCTGGCGGAGCGCGAATTGATGGCGCCGCTCGATGAGGAGGCGCGGCGGCTGGTCTCCACGGCAGCACAACGCGTCTCGGTCGTGACCGCGGTCAGTCCGCGCGCGCTGATCGACGTGCTGTTCGTGTTCGTCGCCGCGATGCGGCTGATCCGGCAACTGGCGCGGCTCTATGGCGGCCGGCCGGGAACGCTCGGCATGCTCAGCCTGCTGCGCCACGTCATCGGCCATCTCGCCATAACCGGCGGCATGGCTATTGGAGACAGCCTGGTGCAGCAGATGCTCGGCCATGGCATCGCGGCAAAGCTCTCGCAGCGGCTCGGCGAAGGCGTGCTCAACGGGCTGCTCACCGCCCGGCTCGGCCTCGCCGCCATCGACGTGACGCGGCCGCTACCCTTCACCGCGCTGCCGCGGCCCGCGCTCGGCGATCTCGCAAAAGACCTTTTGCGCAAGCGCGACGGCGAGGAGTGACATTCCCGGCTGTGCGTTGCCAGCCAGCACGCGCCAGCGAAACAGCGGCGTGTCCGGCGGCGGCGAGAGTTCTGGCGTCCAGCCGGTCAGCTTCTCCAGCGCATAGGTATCCATCACCACGCCGCGCCAGCTGCGCTCGACCCGTTCGAGCAGCTGCCGCTTGGCTGACGTGAGATCCCAGATCGGCAGGCGGTTGTCCGGCTCGCGCGCGACATAGAGGCCGGCGTGATCCCGGATGAGGTTCATGCCGGGATCGCGAAAGCCCTGAAACCTGCCGCGCTCATTGATCTGAATGACCGGCACGCGGCCGTTGAAATACCAGCGCAGCATCGCGTAGGTGCGATAGTCCGTGGTGGCGATCCAGGTCGCGCCGGTTTTTTGCAGCTGATCCTGCGCGCGCGCCACCACCTGCTCATAGCCGGCCTCGCCGCCGACCGGATCGGCGCGGCCGATCAGGTTCCAGGGAACGGCGACATAATAGAAGAACACGCCGACGACAAAGGCGATGCCGGATATCACCGCCACCCTCGCCCATTTGACGGTGGATGTGATCATCCATTCCGGCCAGCCCTCGCGTGGCAACATTGCAAGGTTGATGGCGGTGGCGGCAAATCCGGCCGGCCACAGGAACATCGGCCAGGTGTCGCCGACGCGCAATGTCAGCGACTTCCAGAAAAAGTAGCCGAACGGCACGATGACAGCGGTCGAGAGCAGGATCGCGACCGGCTCGCGATGGCGATAGCCGCGCCACGCCGTCAGCGCCACGCCAGACAGCACGACCGGCAACAGCACGAAGCCGACGAGACCGAACTGCAGGCCGAGATAATCGCCGACGGTACGCAGCGACAATTGATGGGTCGCGACCGCGCGCACGAATTGGAACCGGAACGAGGCCCAGTCGTGCTGGTAGTTCCAGACCAGCACCGGCGCGAACATGATCAATGCAATCAGCGCCGCGGCCCACGGATAGGGACTGAGCAGCCAGCGCCGCCGCCAGTCCGGCACCAGCGCAAACGCCAGCACTGCGGGCAGCAGCATGATCATGGTGAATTTCGACAGCATCGCCAGGCCGGCGAACAGCCCCGCGGCGAGCCACCAGCGCGCATTGCCGCTTTCATGGAGCCGGACCAGCGACCACAGCATCGCGACCGCGAGCGGGATCATCGCCGTATCGGGCGCCACCTTCGCCATCAGCAGCCCGTAATAAAGCGCGGCCTCCGGCATCAGCAGGGCGAACACGATAGCGCGAAAATCATGGGTGACGCGACGGACGATATCGGCAAGCAGCAGCTGCGTGATCAGCATTGCCACGATGCCGCCGAACCGCACGCCGAGATTGGTGTCGCCGAAAATCGCAGTGCCGAACCGGATCAGCCAGGCAATCCCGGGCGGATGGTCGAGAAAAGCCAGCGCGCTCTCCTTCGACCAGGTCCAGTAATAGGCCTCGTCGGTGCGCAGCTCGATGATTCCGGCATAGATCAGCCGCATCGCCGTCATCGCGGCGATCAACGCCACCACGGCAAGCCATGGCCGGCCGGCGCGATCCGGTTTGTTGCTGTTGTCGGGGGCGTTCGTCACGGCGCTTTTTCTTCGACTCCCGAGGGGGTGTCAACGTTTCGCGGCGGAAAAGACGTGGGTCGCCCCGGCCTAGGTGGTGTGGACTCTAAGGATTCCCTTTTAGGAGCAAATCAGATTCAAGGCTGCTTTTGGGAGGCAGTCTTGG